>DUKU01000051.1:0-888 GCA_013329135.1 Thermoplasmata archaeon | reverse complement strand
TCGTGCGAGTCCTCCGCCGCTGAACTCAGGCAGAGAGGTCACGAGCCGCGCTTCATCACGGGTGATGTGAGCAGGTATGACGATGTGAAGAGGATGGTGTCGACAGCCAGGGAATGGCTCGGGCGGATCGATGTCCTGTTCAACAACGCGGGAATACTCGTGGAGGGAACTGTGGAGCAGGTTTCCGAGGAGGCCTGGGACAGGATCATGGACACGAATGTCAAAGGCGTCTTCCTGATGTGCAAGGAAGTCGTGCCACTCATGCTCAGCCAGGGTGGAGGTGCCATCGTGAATAACGCATCCTGCAGCGGTCTCGTGGGCGACAGGAACGCGATTGCGTACAACACATCCAAGGGAGCGGTCGTCCTCATGACCAAGTGCTTGGCACTCGACTACGCTCAGAAGAACATAAGAGCGAACTGTGTCTGCCCGGGCGAGATAGACACACCCATGTTCAGACAAGAAGCCAGGGCACGGAACAAACCGGTGGAGGAGTACAGGAAGGAGCTGTGCGAGTGCCATCCAATAGGCAGGTTGGGTGTGCCCGAGGAGGTCGCGAACGCAGTCCTCTTCCTTGCCTCGGACGACGCCAGTTTCATCACTGGTACTGCGTTCTCGGTCGACGGCGGCTACACATGCCAGTGACAGCCACTTTGTGCCGGGACACTTGCTCGAACATCTCGTCAACGCATACGTTTCGCCTATAGTATTATGGCACCTAATGGCATTCATAACGGCGTCATGGGCCACGCGCCCGCGGCGCACCTGTGGGAGGGAAGGCCCGGAGGAATGGAGGAATCATATGACATCAGAGAAGCTGAAAGCCTTGCTGAACAAAGCCATCGCGAGGGAGATCCAGGTTTCGATCCAGTACATGTGGCAGCACGT
>DUKU01000144.1:17214-26113 GCA_013329135.1 Thermoplasmata archaeon | reverse complement strand
GCGAGGCGCACGTCGTGCGCGTCCTGTATGGACCTCACGAGCCATGCCATCGCCTCGGGACCGTCGTCCCTGCCAGGGCCGGTGTTCACGTCAAGTATGTTCGCACCCGCGTTCAACTGCTGCGCAGCGAGGTCCTGTATGAACTTCGCGTCCCTGGCATCGATCGCCTTCGACACCAGGGGGAACTGTCCGTTGATCCTCTCTCCCACAACTATCAAACATCAACCCCCCATTGCGGCCGAATAGAGCGTATGCGCATATCAAATATTCGCATGGGAAGGCCTGACATGCCCTGCGCGACCCAACGTTAATACCCGCGCACGTGGTTCAACCCCGTACCAGGCCAGATGCTCATGGAGGAACAGGCGAAGGTCCGGGTCGTCTTCAGGCCGGACGGCAGGTCCGCAGAGGTCAACGCAGGCACGACGGTGCTCGAAGCCGCGAGACGGGCGGGCGTGCAGATAGATGCCGTGTGCGGAGGAGAGGGGAAGTGCGGCAGGTGCAAGGTGCGCCCATCTGGCAAGTTCTCGCATCAGGACTCTCCAGCGCTGACCGATGAGGACAGGCGCAGCGGGGTCGTGCTAGCATGCACGGCTCTCGTCCAAGGGGACCTCGAGGTCGAGGTGCTGCCCCGGTCCAGGCTGGGAAAGCACCAGATCGTCACCGAGTCCGTCGAACGGCCCCCGAAGAAGGCGAGGCCTTGGGTCCGGAAGAGGTACGCCGAGCTCAGCCCGCCGACCCTGACGGACAACACCGCGGACCTGGAACGAGTCCTGAATGGTGTCGGCTGGAAGGGGTACGAAGTGCCGCTCGAGACACTGAGGGAACTCCCCGAGGCCGTACGCGCGGGCGACTGGAAGGTCACGGCTACGATATCTAACCTGGACGACGTATCAGGACTCATCAGGGTCGAACCGGGAGACACCTCCAATACCCTCCTCGGCGTGGCGGTGGACATCGGCACCACTACCATCGTGGTCAATCTCGTGGACGTTCTCACTGGCGAGGTGCTCGGGACCGCCTCCGACTACAACAAGCAGGTCTCGCTCGGTGAGGACGTCATCGCGCGCATGATGCACGCCGAGGAACATGGCATGGACGAGCTCACGCGGCTCGCGAGGGACACTGTGAACGCGTGCATAGACACGCTCCTCAGGAGGGCTAGCGCAGGCGGGAGTCGCCTCACCGAATGGGACGTATCGGCAGCCTCGATCGCAGGGAACACGGTCATGACACAGTTGCTCCTGGGTGTGAGGACGGACCATGTGCGGCTCGAGCCTTATGTGCCCGTGGCGCACGATTTCCCGACCGTCAGAGGCAGGGAGGTCGGGCTGCTGATGAACCCGAACGGGTCAGCTCTCATATTCCCCTCGCGTGCAGGGTACGTCGGTGGCGACGTTGTCGCGGACGTGCTGGCGAGCGGGATGCACAGGTCGAAGGGGCCGCACCTCCTGATCGATGTCGGCACGAACGGCGAGATGGTCCTCGGGGGCAAGGACTGGATGGCTACATGCTCGTGCTCCGCGGGCCCCGCTTTCGAAGGGGGCGAGGTATCGTGCGGCATGCGTGCGATGGACGGGGCGATCGACAGGCTCCGGGTGAACGACGACCTGACGACCACATATCATGTGCTCGGCGGCGGAAGGCCGGTCGGAGTCTGTGGCTCCGGGCTCATAGACCTGCTCGCGGAGCTGTACTCGAAGGGCGTCATCGACCGCAAGGCCAGGATACAGGATTCAGGCTCGTCTAGGACGAGGTCCTCGGACGAGGGGATGGAATACGTCATAGAGACGGGAGACCGGCTCGCAGGTGGCACGGGTTCCGACCTCGTCGTGACGGACGCGGACCTGCAGAACATACTGCGCACGAAGGCGGCGATCTACGGCGCGTGCTCGGTCCTGCTCCGGAAGACTGACCATAGGGCCGAGGACCTGTCCAGCATCATCATCGCCGGTGGTTTCGGATACCACCTGGACATCGACCGGGCCATCACGCTCGGGATGTTCCCCGACGTCCCGAGGAAGAGATACCGGTTCATAGGCAACGGCTCGGTCGGCGGCGCGAGGCTCGCGCTGCTCTCCGAGCGGTCGAGGAGGGAGATGCGCTCGGTCGTGCGCAAGATGACCTACCTCGAACTCAGCGTGGACAATGAATTCTACGAGGAGTTCTCGTCCTCGCTTTTCATCCCGCACACGGACACTTCCAGGTTCCCGACGGCGGAGGCGAACGGCCCGCACGGAGGCGCTGGATGACATTCACTGTCGCAGTCGCTGGCAAGGGAGGTGTGGGCAAGACCACCTTCGCCGCGATCACTGTCCGGCATCTGCACGAGAGGACTGGCGAGGTCGTCCTCGCGGTCGACGCAGACCCGAACTCCAACCTCGGCGCGAAGCTGGGCACAGAGCCTGGACGCACACTCGGGAGCATCAGGGAGGAGCTGATGTCGCTCGGCGAGGAGCCGCCGCCGGGTATGTCGAAGCCTGAGTACATCGACTACCAGGTGAAGCTGGCGCTGAAGGAGGGACACGGGTTCGACATCGTCACCATGGGCCGGCAGGAAGGGCCTGGGTGCTACTGCTTCGTCAACAACCTGTTGAGGAACGTGGTCGATTCGCTCTCGGCCAAGTACGCGTACGTCGTGGTCGACAACGAAGCTGGCATGGAACATCTCAGCAGGAGGACCACGAAGGCGACGGACGTGCTGTTCGTCGTGGCGGACGGCTCGAAGGCGGCAGTCGAGGCCGCGAGGAGGATATCCACGCTGGCGGACGAGATGAAGATAAGGGTGGGGCACAAGGCGCTCGTGCGCAACATGTCCGACCCGTCATCGGCCGACGCTGGCACTGGGACCGTCGAAGGGTTCGACTCAGTCCACGCAGTCCGGAGGTCGTCCAGGGTGAGGGCCGACTCGGAGCGCTCCGAGTCGCTCATGGACCTGCCCCGGACGGACCCCGCGTTCTCCGACATCTCACGGGCGGTTGATTCCGTCAGGCGCGTCGCCTGATCATTGCGACAGGGTCCGCATCATCTTCGGTATGCCGGACGACTCCCTGGAGCCGACGGTGACCTTCATCTCCGTGAGCTCGTTCAGCTTCCCGCTCATCCTGCTGACCATGCCAGGGATGACGATCTCGTTCCTCTTGCTCTTCTCCTTGACCTTCTCCGTCTCGATGGCCTTGGCCACGGACTCGGGCGTGAGCTTGCCGGCCGCGAAGGCCGTCATGACCGACTGGCCCTCCGTGTCGACCACCAGGAGCCACGCGGGCATCTTGCTCTTCTCTATGTCCGCGCGGACGGTGAAGTACGTCAGTGAGAAGTTCGTCGTGAACATCACGGGGGACTTCTCCGTCGGCTCGCCCACGGTGTACAGACCAGGCTTCACCTGGATCGGCACCTGCGGGTCCGTGAATATGTTCTGCCTCAGCGCCATCAGCGGGTACACGAACTCCCTCGGAAGGTCGTCCATGAGCACGATCGACGAGTACTTCATCACGCCCAGCGCGCCCCTGAGCTGGTCCGACTGGGACCTGCCCAGGACGGCGATGGTCGGGTACCCGAGCGGCCTGTGCTTCTTCCTGATCGCCGCGCGCCTGATGGTCGTCATGTTCTGGAGCAGCTCCGCCGCGGTCGACGCCGCGGGTTCGAGCACGATGTCCTGGACGCCCGCCTTCTTGGCCTTCTCCGCAAGGTGACCCAGCTCATCCAGGTTCGGTGCTCCGCCTATCACCAGCGGGCACCCGGACGACTTCGCGACCTCGACCATCGCGTCGATGTTCGCCGGCGTCGCCTTGTACAGGAGCGGCCTGCTCTTGCACTTCGCCGCCGCGCCCGCCATCGCCTTCGCGTCCTCCGACATCAGCACTACTGGGAGCGCCTGCGAGCACGCGGCCTCGGCCGCCTCCGCGAACACGTCGGCCGATGCCACGGACTGCTTCACGGCGACCGCGTCCACCCTGACCTGCTGGCCGACCCGCTCGAACACGAGGCCTTTGACATCGTCCAGGCCGGCCCTGACCTTGTCCAGACCCTGGGCGCAGTCCAGGACCAGGCCCAGGACCGTCGGATGGTAGAACGTCTTATCGTGCCTGAACAGCTGGGTCTCGTCCCCGGTCTTGGCCGCGGACTCTCCAGCGCCGAACGTGACGAGCCTGACCGGTGGGGCGCCGCTCTCCTCGAGCGCCGCCTTCGCCTCTGGGCTCACATACGGGCAGGCCTCGAGCGCGACCTTCAGGTTCGCGAGCTGCATCGCGAACGCGAGGCAGGTCGGGAACTTGCACTCGCCGCAGTTCTTCTTCGGCAGGAGCTTGTATATCTCCATCGCCGTCGGCATGTCACGCACCTCCCCGCAGCTCCGCGGTTGCGGCCTTGACCTTCGCGACCGTCTCCGGATGGCGCAGTATGACGATGTCCGCGCCAGCGACCATGGCCGCCTCCGCGGTGATGGACTCCCAGTGCACGCCCCTCTGGAGCTGCGGGCCCTTCTGCGGGGCCTCCTCCAGCACCTCGGGCACGGTCCACGCGCACGAGCAGTCGCATATGATCGGCACCTGGAGCACCGGGTCCCCCACGAGCGCCCCGGTCCTGAGCCGCTCGATGACGGAATAGGAGTACTCCAACCCCATGCCCAGCGGGGCCATCAACGGGTCCATGAGTATGTTCTCCGGCTTCATGCCGAAGTCCAGGAGCAGTATGTTGATCTGCTTCGCGAGGTTGATGTCCAGGTTGGAGAACGCGACCACGCCGTGGCCGTTCGCCATCGCCGCGGCCGTGATGGACTTGTACGCCTTCTCCTCCGCGAGCCCCAGGAACAGCCTCTCGCCCCTGCCGGCGTTCGATACGGCCTCCATCAGTTTCGCGTCCTTCTCCTCCGAGCCGCAGCCGTAGACCAGCAACGGCAGCTGGACCGACTTCAGGACCTCCTTCACGAGCGCCTCGCACGCCTCCACAGGCCTGTTCTCCTCCTCGGGGTTGGCCGATGCCAGCTTGAGCACGAGCATGTCCGCGCCCCACTCCTGGCACTTCCTCGCCCATTCGACAGGCTCCTTGGCCAGCGCACCGAGCGTCCCGTGCAGGACATCGGGCACCATCCGCTCGGTGTCCACGACGTCCATCGCCACGGCGGGCACGTGCGGCATCTCCGACTCCCACTTGTGGAACGGCAGGCCGTTCGAGCCGCCGACCACTACCCTCTTGCCCCTGGTGCCGCCCTGCTCAGCCGTCGCGCCTATCGTGACATCCTTGATCCTTCCCGGGAAGGACTCCTTCGCTCCGTCGAACCCCATATCCCCACTCCCTCGATTCACTTGATCATCGATTCCATGTTCATGGCGGGATGGTTGACCTCGACCATCCAGCTGGACAGCTCCTCGGGTGTCCGCGCGACCGTCTCGTCCGCGATCTTGCTGACGAAGTCCGGGACCCCGACCTCCTCCGCGCGCTTCGTCAGCTCCTCCCTCATGGACTCCTTGAGGTCCTTGGGCATCCACACGATCCTGAGGAAACCGCCGTCGGCCGAGATGAACTTCCTGCTCGACAGGTACTTCCTCCCGACGCCGATGAACCCAGGCGTCTGGACGCCGCCCCCGACCGAGCCCGCGAGCGTCGAGAACGTCATGCCCAGGGGCGTCATGCCCGAGAACTCCCTGTTGACCACGACCACGCCCTGGAGGTCCGGGGACACGGCCACGATGCACTCGAAGCATCCGCACGATGTCATCGGGTCCTCGACCATCGTGTACGCGCTGAATTTCTGGAGCCGCCCCTGGGTCTTGGCCTTCACAGCCTCGTTCACGCCGGTCCACTGCCCCTTGACCTCGTCGATCGTGTCTCCTTTCAGGACGGGGTTGTTCGGGCCCGTGGGGGCGATCTGGAACGACGCCTTCGCGTCGAGCCAGTTGATCGCGCCGCACAGCCCGAGCCGCTCTGGCGTGACTATGCACACGTGCCCGGGGGCGAAGGTCTGGCACAGCGTGCACGTGTAGAACGTGTCCACCTTCTCGTCCACCAGGTCCGCTATCCTGGCGTCCCTCTCGGCGTAGGCCAGCTTCGCGTCGTCCATGTGCTTCCTCAGCTCGGCCTCGTCCGTGATGACCGTGACCTCGATCTTGGTCACTATCGCCCCGAACTCCTGCTTCATCTTCGTGACCAGGATGTCCCCTATGTGCCTCAATCGGAGGCCCGCCTTGACCGCGGTCTTGCTCAGCCTGACCCAGAGCAGGTTCCTCTGGCCCGTGTGCCAGAAGCCCTCGGCGAAGTTGGCGAACTGGTGTATCCTGCGCTCCAGGACCGACTCGAAGTCCTTCTGCATGTTCTTGCCGTACACCTTGACCAGGATGCCCAGGTGCGTGGACGAGCCTTCAGGCAGCTCGTCGACGTCCTTGCCTATGAAGTTGATGCGCCCGTCCGTGACCTCCTCGGCCGGCCTCATCCGCAGGAGCTCGAACGCGATGGTCTTGGACGGCCCTCCGGCCTCGACGTGCATGTCGGGCCTGCGTATGGTCTCCCCCTCGAACGCGGGACCATAGGCGACCGGAAGGTCCACAGCCCCCAGCTTGATCCTGCAGCCCCTGACCTCGATCGCGGTCGAGATCATCTCCTCCATGTTCTTCTGGACCACGTACTTGTCCGGTATGGGCTCGACGTCCTGGTCCGTGATGGTCGGGGAGCCGTTGAACATGACCGCGAACTCCGCGGCGACCTTGATGTGGTCTAGGGGGCCGAGCTGGAGCACGAACACCTTGGGTCGCTTGGACAGGTAGTTGATGAGCCCCTGCCTGTCGCCCTTCTGGACGCCGCCGAACGACAGGGCCGCCCTGATGGCGAAGTTGAGGCCGTGTATGGCCTGCGTGAACTCGCCCACGGGGTACAGCATCCGCTCGAGCCCCATGGCCACATTCTCGTCCTTGAGCTGCTTGATGATATCGTATGTGGCGATGATGAGCATGCCCTTGTTCTGGCAGTCGCGTATCATGGCCGCGAGCTTCTTGGTGTCGCTCGCGCGGCCCACGAACACCGCGGCCCCGGGGATCGTGTCGTCCACGAAGGCGATGCCCAGCTGCCGCAGCACCCTGTCCGGGACGAAACCGCAGTACATGGTGCCCTCGTACGGCGTCGGGTTGTCGATGTACTTGAGCGCCTCGACTATCTCCGCGGCGATCATGGTCGCCTCGCCCGAAGCGACGGCCGCCTCGAACGTGGCCGCCTCCACGATCTTGGACCTCGCCTCTCCCAGGAGCGCTGGGAGGTCGCCCAGGCGCGTGCAGTCCTTGCCGAGCCATGCGAACAGGCTCGGGAGCTGGTAGCCCGTCTCCGGGAACTCGACCTTCTTGTCCGGCCCATGCTTCCTCAGCGCGTGGCTCAGGAGCACGTCCGCGTACCCGGTGGCGATGATCGAGCCCTCGACGGCCATCTTGAAGAGCCGCTCCTTCGAGATCGGCCCGACCTGGGCGTCGTGATGAGATGCGCGCTCCATCTCGGGGTCCGTGAGGTCTATGCGCCAGCGCCGATACTCTATCGCCGAGTACAATCTCTTGGCCGCCTCGAGCGGGTCCGTCTCGAATATGAAGTATCCACCGTAGACGTCCCTGGCCGTGTTCTCCAGCACCTCGGTCACGAGCGAGCTGCCATACAGGTAGTTGATGGTGCCCACGTGCACCGGGAAGCCCATGGTGACGCACCAGGTGCCTATGGACACCGCCTTCTCGTGCATCGCCTCGGGCGCTGCCGCGACGAAAGGTATCTTGTCGATGTCCGCCCCGAGCCTGTTGGCCACCTCGGTCGCGAGGTTCGCATACCTGGGATTGTCCACGCACGAGCCTATGTGCCACACGCACGGCAGGCCGTCCTTCACGCTCGCGGCCTTCGCAAGGTCCGACAGGAACGACTGGAGCCCCTCGCCCGCGAGCTCCTTGACCATCGCGGGGTCCATGTACCCCGCCCTGGCCAGCTCGATGGCGTTGCACCCGGTCGTGAGCACCAGCACGTCCTTCTTGAGGAGCTCGCGCGCGATGATGAGTACGTCCTCGTTGTCCTTCGTGCGCATGCTCTTGCAGCCCGCGAACAGCGCGAGCCCGCGGACGTTGCCGTTCTGGATGTTGTCCACTAGGTGTTGGAACGGGTCATCCGGGTTCTTCGCGGCGAACAGGTGTTTCATCTGCTCGACGCTGAAGCCCGCGACGGTCCTCCTCGGCTTCACATCAGGGAGCTTCGTGACCTTCCCGCGCCGCTTGTACGCGTCCGCGGCCATGGTCAGGATCTCCTTCGCGGCCTCCTTGGCCCTCTCGGGCACGACCTCGATGTGCGTGTCGCCCACGAGCCTCGCGACCTCCTCGGTCGAGATCATCCTCGTGTGGACGCACTTGGACAGGGTGACAAGCGATGGCAGGAAGCACTGGTAGTCCAGGACCATCGCGTCCACGAGCCCGCTCATGAGGACCAGCTCCTGCGCGAGCACGTTCGACGCGATGGGTATCCCCTTGCGCATCAGTATCTCATTGCCCGTGCAGCAGACGCCGACGATGTTGAACCGCTCGGCGCCCGCCTTCTTCGCCACATCGGTCATCTCCCGAGCGACATCGACCATCAGATCGCTCAGGAGCGGGTTGTGCCCGTGGACCGCGACATTGACGCTCTTCTCGTCCAAGACGCCCAGGTTCACCTCGCTCAGCACGAGCTTGGGCGTCCCGAACAGTACATCGCTCAGGTCGGAGGATATCTGCGCGCCCGTGTAGTCTGATAGGGCGCACTGGATGCCGCCGAACAGGATCGGGACCGGGTCCGCGTCCACGCCCATGGCGGTCCTGTGGATGACGTTCGTGATGGCAGTCTCGATGTTGGACGGGACGACGCCGTTGAAGTCCCAGGTCTTCATCCTGCCCTTGGTCACGGTCGACCTCAGGAA
>DUKU01000144.1:13796-16974 GCA_013329135.1 Thermoplasmata archaeon | reverse complement strand
TGTAATCCTTGATCTTGCCCTCGGCGACACCCAGCAGCACATGGGCGATCTCCTTCCCGTGCGCAGAGTGCGAGGCCGTCCCGCCAGCGATCATGCGGTCTATGTACCTCGCGACGATGGTGTAGTCCCGCGCACCGCAGATGCCGGTCGTGGGCTCCTTCCCCATGGGGTTGATCCTGCACGGCCCCTGCAGGCATATCCTGCAGCAAAGGCCCAGGGAACCGAACTTGCACTGCGCACCCTGCGCCGCCGACCTGTCCATGATGGTCGTGACGCCCTCACCATGGAGGTCGGAGAACATGCTCTGGCAGCTCTGGTCCCAGCACTCGCACACCCACTTGTCGCCAGCCTTGGCGCCCTCGCCTGGCTTGGCCGCCTTATCCTCCGTCGCTTCCCCCACCGGGGCCTCCCTCCATGTGCTCTCGGCCGCTCCGGAGGGATCGAGTGCGGGAATCTGACCTCACGTGGTCAGAAACTCATGGACGTTCGTACGGAATTCGAGCATGCGCTGCACTGCAGCGTCCCCGAACCGAATTGCCCGTGGCGCCGACTCTTCCCGGCATCGGCCGGCCTTGGCGCCCCCCTGTTCCTCCCGTCTCAATCCACCCCAAACATCTCAATGTCTGGCTAGCTGCGTCCTTCCGCTTTCCGGTCGGCATCTGACGAATACAGATGATGCTACTAATACGTTTTCTTTGCCGGACGTGTACGGCTCCTGCCGATTCGGGCGGAGGCGCGTCAGGACCCCTCATCCTCCGCCAATCTTGAAACCACGTTCGAAAGCTGTCTGACGCTCGCGACCCACTCGTCCCTGCCAGCCGTGTCGAAGGGCGACCGGCCCTCCAGGTCCGCGGACGCGACCGACTCCGAGTAAGGGAAGGACCACGTAAGCCCGAGGGACCGACCGTCCAGGAGGCATGCAAGAGTCCGCTCCTGGTCGCCCTTCCTGACCTTGTTCGCGACGACCGCCAACCTCGGGACCCCCATGTCCCGCGCCAGCTCGGCCATGCGTGCGGCCGTGTCGACGGACCTGCTCCCGGGCTCGACCACCAGCAGCAGGAGGTCCACCCCTCTGCACGTGGAGCGGCCGAACTGCTCCAGCCCGGCCTCCATGTCCACGACGACGGTGTCATCCCTCTCCAGGACCACGTGCTCGAGCAGCCCCCTCAGGAGCGCGTTCTCGGGACAGAAACAGCCGGAGCCAGCGGCCCTGATCGTCCCCAGGACCATGAGGCGAACGCCGTCCGGGCCGACCACCGAGTACTTGTCCGGGATGTCCTCCACCCTCGGGTTGAGCCGGAAGAACGGGCCGAGGGCCGTCCCAGGCTTCGCCCCCGTCCTCTCCTCTATGAGGTCCAGCTCAGCCGATATGGGCCTTGGCATCTCCGACCTGGGGATGCCCAGGACCGAGTGCAGGTGGGCCGCTGGGTCCGCGTCCACGGCGAGCACCCTCCGGCCGTCCATGGCCCACACGCGGGCGAGGGAACCGGCGATGGTCGTCTTGCCCACGCCGCCCTTGCCAGCGACCGCCACCTTCAGGGCCAACCCCTCACGCACCCCTCGGCCTCAGGACTATCTCGTGCTTGATCAGGTTCGCATCGGCTATCTCGACATCGGCCAGCTCGAGCCGCTCGCCCAGGACGCTGACGCACACCACGCCCCCGTTGAATACCTGGAGCCTGGCGGCCTCCTGCATGACCATGGTCTTCTCATTCCCTCTGACCAAGTAGACAGACGACTCGCACACGAGCCAACGCCTCCGGGACCGCTTCAGTCGACGGAACAGTCGGTGATCTGCCCGACGATCTTCTTCGCCTTCGGGTAGTCGCTCACGCCGAACACGAACCTGAGCCTGTCGTTCTTCTGGCTCAGGAGGTAGCTCCCCTCGAGCTCCACGCCCCCGTCGGTGAGGCACCTCGCAGCCTTGAGCCACTGGCCAGGCTTGTTGAAGACGTCCAGGACGAGGACCTTCCGCTCCTTGAACGGCAGGTCCGACTTCATGAACGCCGTCCTGCACTCATCATCGTTGCCGGTGATGAAACGCACGACGAACCGGTCGTCGACCTTGGCCGTGGCGACCGTCTCCAGGTTGATCAGTTGGTTCGACAAGACACTGATGGCGTCCAGCAGATTCCTCGTAGGTCCTGCGACAGATAGCTCGAACTCCGTTGCCATGAAAACCCCCCAGGCTCCTCCTCTGGCCCATATTGCGCTGATATGTATTTATCGTGTGTGGTTTGTTCATTGTTAATCGTCGGGCGACGTCACCCGGACTTGCAGAACTCGTCCGACTGCCCGTGAACATCCATAGCATGTCAGTCAGGTGCAATCGAAAGTAGTTCAATCCGGCGGACGTCGCCTGAGGCGTTTCCGCCCGGTACGGGCGATTCCTTGAACTACCCTGGACGCGGATGACGTACACGAGCGGAAGGACCATGGTCAAGTCATTCGACAGGATAGCGGACAAATTCGATGAGACGCGCTCGCTCCCCGATGAGCTCATGTCCCGGATCGTGGACGCCGTCGAGAAGACCATGTCCGCGGGAGCGATGGTCCTCGACGCTGGCGTGGGCACGGGCAGGTTCGCGCTCCCGCTCCAGAACAAGGGGTTCGATGTCGTCGGCGCCGACGTGTCGATGAAGATGATGCAGAAGGCCGCATCCAAAGGCGTCCGAAACCTCGTCAGGTCGGACGTGTGCTCCCTGCCGTTCAAGGACCTGGCGTTCGACTACGCCCTGAGCGTGCACCTGATACATCTGATCCCTCAGTGGCGCACCGCACTCAAGGAGATAGGTAGGGTGACGAAGAAGGACCTCATCTCCGTGATCTCGGAGAAGGACCCTTCCGGCGCCGAGGAGATGAGGAAGATGTACAGCGAATCCTGCAGGCGGCTGGGCTTCGATGTGCGGAGCGCGGGTCCTTTCGAACGCGACCTGCCCGAGCTGTTGCTCCCGGACTCCACTATCAGGCTCGCCGTGAACGAACAGACCTTCGACGTCCAGAAGGTCCTCGACAGCTACGAGTCGCGCACGCTCTCCGAACAGTGGGAGGTCCCTGAGGAGGTCCACAGGGGCGCGCTGAAGGCGCTGCGGGAGACCTACGGGAAAGTGGACGCGTTCGTCGGCAGGGAGGAGATATTCCTCGTCAGATGGAGCGCGGGCAGGATCAGGGCGATCGG
>DUKU01000144.1:5132-13552 GCA_013329135.1 Thermoplasmata archaeon | reverse complement strand
TTATCATGGAGATAGAGAATCTAGCGCCCCACGTACAAGAAGTTGCCAGGGCGCTCGGGGACAAGTTGTCTGAGGAAGAGATCGCAGAGGAGCTGAGGAAGTACGTCGATGTGTACAGGCTCAGCATACCCATGGCCAAGAAGACCATCGTGAAGAAGTACGGCGGGGACTCCGCATCCTTCTCCGTGGGATTCCAGAGGAAGCTCGCGGAGCTCAGGCCGAACGAGCCGAACGTGGACTTCGTCGCCAAGGTACTGTCCGCGAACGACAAGGAGATCACCTCCAAGGGCGAGAAGAAGAGGATCATCTACGGCTTCGTGGGAGACGACTCGACCACGCTGCCCTACACCGCGTGGGAGACCGAGGGGCTGGCGCTGTCCAAGGGAGAGGTCATATCCGTCAAGGGCGCGTACACGCGCGAGTACCAGGGCAGGGTCCAGGTCAACTTCGGCAACAGGGTCTCCATCAGGAAGGAGGACCCCGCGACCATACCGGACATCCAGGTCGCCGACGGGCCACCCAAGGTCGCCACCATCGGTGAGCTCAGGGAGGGCATGGGGTATGTCCAGGTCAAGGGCAGGGTGCTCTCGATAGACCCCAAGGACGTCACGGTCAAGGGCGAGGCGAAGAGGATATTCTCAGGCGTGCTCGCGGACGAGACCGGCAAGGTCCAGTTCACCTCGTGGTCGGACTTCAAGGTCAAGCAGGGCGACATACTCAAGATATCCAAGGCCACGGTCAAGGGCTGGAGGGGCATACCCCAGCTCAACTTCGACGACCGCGCGGAGGTCACCAAGGTCAAGGAGAAGTTCCCGTCGGCCGAGGAGCTCCAGAAGAGCTGCGTGTCGATGATATCCGAGATATCGGCCAGGGGCGGAGCGGCCGACGCGACCGTCAGGGGCGCCATCATCGAGATCAGGGACGGCTCCGGGCTCATCATGAGATGCCCCGAGTGCAAGCGCGCGCTCCAGAAGGGCACATGCAAGGTCCACGGGAGGGTCGAGGGCCTACCAGACCTGAGGATCAAGGCGATAGTGGACGACGGCAGCGGCGCCGTGAGCGCGGTCATAGGGCGCGAGCTCACCGAGAAACTCACCGAGAGCACGCTGGACGAGTGCATGGAGAAGGCCAAGAAGACCATGAACCTCGACGTCGTCAAGGACTCCTTCGAGGAGAAGCTCCTGCTCAAGGTCGTCACAGTCACGGGCAACGTCACATCGGACGAGTACGGCCTGTCCATGATCGTGAACGGCGCGGGCATGGGCGTGGAGGACGTCAGGCCCGAGGTCGAACGCCTCCTGGTCGAGCTGGAGGAGAGCCGATGAACGTCCGTGAGGTCGCGTGGCGCGTCTTCTCCGAGGAGTTCAACTCATCCACGCTCGAGTACACGGGCGAGGGCGAAAAGCCCGTGTCGTACATAATCACCCCCCTCGGGGCGAAGGTCAACCGCATGCTCGTCGTCGGAGTCGCGACGGACATCGAGAGCCTGGGAGAGGAGGGCAAGCCCAGGTACAGGGCGCGCATCGCCGACCCGACCGGCACATTCTACGTGTCCGCCGGGGAGTACCAGCCGTCAGCCGCGGCGTCATTGTCCAAGATGTCCCCGCCCGCGTTCGCCGCGATCGTGGGCAAGAGCAGGGCATATACACCCGAAGAGGGCGTCAAGTACCTCAGCATCAGGCCCGAGAGGGTCGTGGAGGTCGACGCGCAGACCAGGGACCACTGGATACTCGAGACGGCCAAGAGCACGCTCCTGAGGATAGACGCGATGAAGGACGCGATGCAGATGGCCCAGCCGAGCGTGGGCGAGCTCATGAAGCTCGGATACCCGGAGAACCTCGCGGACGGGGTCGTGCGCGCGCTCGAGTATTACAAGGACATCGACCTGGACAGGTTCAGGAGCTCCGTCAAGGACGCGCTCTCGTCCGTGCTGCCAGGGAAGTGGTCAGGCGAGCAGAGGGAGGACCGGCCCGCGAAGCGGGTCCCGGCCAAGGAAGCCGAGCCCGCGCCCCCGCCGAAGGCCAAGGACGGCGAGGAGGAGATGACCGAGGTCGGGGTCGGCGCGGACGAGGAGGGGACCGTATTGGCGATCATAGACAAGCTCGACTCGGCCGACAAGGGCGCCCCATGGGACAAGGTCGTCGAGGCCGCGAAGGCGAAGAAGATGGACAAGGTCCGGCTCGAGGAGATCATCGCGAGCCTCCTGGACAAGGGGGACGTGTACGAGCCCGAGCTGGGGATGATGAAGAGGATATGACCTGGACGCCTGGATGATGTGAAAAACAGGCTACGGAAAGGGTTTCAGGTCAACGGAACTCGTCCTTTGACACGATGACCAGTATCAGGCCGATGATGCCGAGCAGGCTCGGGATCGCCAAGATGCCCGCGACCAGCGCGAGTCCGAAGTGCTTCCTCTGTATGGCGAATATGCCACCCAGCAACACTATCAGGCCGAGCACGAGCAGGACCATCCCGCACAAGGCCGCTAGCCCTGATGTGCTGACGTCGAACCAGAACAGCGAGCTGCCTGCGACGGCGACGAACGCGCCGCCCGCCAGGTATCCCAGGCTGACGAGCAGTATCAGGATGCCGCCTATGACTGGCATCGCGGACTCCTTCTTCTGGGCGGCAGGCCCGGCCATGGCCACTCTGTAGTCGTGCCCGCAGTACGGGCACACGTTCGCGTCCCACGATATCGCTCTCCCGCAGGAGACGCAGTTCCTAGTCGGGGCTGCCCCCGGTGCAGATGTCATCTTCCACCTCCGAAGTCTCGGAGCGATGAGCGAGGCCCACCGCTCCGTATCGAGAGGGCATTTAAAATTATAAAATGTTTGCTATGATTATCGGTCCGCTGCCGGACCGCGAGCCGTCTGGCGACCTCAGAACTCGGACCTGGATATCGCGATGAGTATGAGGCCGATGAGGCCCAGAAGCCCGCCGACCAGGAAGCCCACGCCTATCATGCCGACAATGGCACCCGCGATGGCCAGCCCGAAGCTCCTGCGCATGATCGCGAACGCGCCGCCCACGATGGCAATCATGCCTATCACGATCTCGATGATCCCGCACGTCCCCAGAATGTCCGCGACCTCGGAGAGTGACATATCCGCCTCGGAGACAGGGGAATAGCCCCAGGCATCGAGGTCGCTCGGCTCCACCACGATGTAGAACACCCCCATGACGAGTGCCAGTATGCCAGCGATGATGACGAGCGTCCCACCGATCGCCGGCTTGGAGGTCCTGGGCTTCGAGGGGGGTCCGGCGACCACTCTGTAGTCACGCCCGCAGTACGGACATACGTTCATGTGCCACTCGATGGCCCTGCCGCACGTCACGCACCGGCGGTCCGGCGACGTTGCGGGCGGCCCCTGTTGCGGTGGTTGCTCCACACCCGATGTAGTTCCCATCATCTGCGCCACCCCCGGCCGATGTCGCGTCCGGGTTGTTACGAGCATCTCGATTGCATGGGAAGGTATTTCATGGTTGCCCGGGACGTCCCTGGGCCTCTTCCTCAGAAGCTGCTTCCGCACGCGGCTTGTCATCCTGGAGCGCGAACATGAAGTGCGCCAGAAGGAGCGCGAGGACCATGCCGGCGAGAAGGCCCGTGGCGACTCTGAGAAGATTGTTGGATTCGTACTCCGTGACCAGCTGGAGCCCGCCGTCCACGCCTATCGGGACCAGGCCCGCCAGCACGAAGAGCGGGTTGATCTTGTACCTGACGAAGGTCGCGACCCCGGATGCCGCGGCGAGCCCGACGAACAGGCCGACGTCGCGAGCGCAGAACGGCATCTGGTTGTCGTTGATGAAAAGGCTCCTGTTGGCCCGCTGGTGGCACTCCGCGTCGCCTATCCAATAGACAGCGTGCGGCACGGTGGACAGCTCGTCGAACAGGACATCGTTGTCGTGGACCCCGACTCGCCCCGAGAGGTCGGTCAACGTGCCTGCGGGCACGAGCATGGGCGCGACGACTACGAGCGTCGCCCATGCCAATGTGATGGCGAACATCAGCAGGACTGCGGCGGATGTCACCTTCGGGATGCGCATCGCCACCACGATGGACAGACCCCCTAATCTCACTTCTCTATCACGACGGACGCGTACCCGACAACGTCCCTCATCGGACGCACATCCCCCGATGTGGCGTACTTCAGCACCCTGGCCTTGCCGCCCCCGCACGCGACCATCATCGCCATCACGGGACCGTAGCCGCACATGGAGATGTTCTCGTCCCTGACCGTCTCGTACAGCCCCTCGGGGTCCATCGCCTCGATCATCTTGAGCGCCTTGCCGTCCTTCGTCTTGGCCGTGCCCGGGGTGACATAGTGCGACATATCGGTCGATGCGATGACGACCGCGTCCCGTCCCTTGACCGCGTCCCGGATTATCTCGCCGACTCTGCGGGAGGCCTCGTAGTCCTGGAAACCCATGCACAGAGGGACGAACTTGAAGTCCTTCGATATGTGTTGCAGAAAAGGTAATTGCATTTCTATAGAGTGCTCGAAGTAGTGCGCTTCGGGGTCCACGTCGATGAGGTCTTTCCTGATGGCTTTGGCGAGATCCTCGTCGACCTTGGCGATCCCGAACGGGGTCTCGAAGTCGTCGATCGCGATGGCCATGCCCGAGCCCCTGCCCGTGTGGTTCGGACCGATTATGACGAAGCTCTTCGCGAAGCCGTCCTCCGCGAGCCTCGAGTAAAGGTGCGCCGCGACCATCCCCGAGAACATGTAGCCCGCGTGCGGCGCCACGCCCCCGAGGACCTTCCTCGGGCCGGCCCTGAGCTCAGGAAGCCTGCCAGGCCCCAGTGGACCAAGGTAGCATGCGTCGATCTGCCTCTTCAGGGCGCGCTCATCGCCCTCGTAGAACTGCCCAGCAACGGCAGGGTGCCTCATGTCAACAACATCCCCACGGGAATCAATGCCCCCGCGGGATAATAGCCTTTTCCGGGCCTTGGGACGAACCGGACGACTCTTAGAGCGTCGCCTCGAAGTCCTCGACCGTCATCTTGAACTCTTCGTCGGTCTTGACCATTCCCCTGGCCTTCTGGATCTCCCTCGTCAGGAGCCAGTAGACCGTCGCGAGCGCGCGCCTGCCCTTGTTGTTCGAGGGCACGACCAGGTCCACGTGCCTCGTCTCGTTGTTCGCGTCGCATATGCCCACGATGGGTATGCCGACGCTGAGGGCCTCCCTGAGGGCCTGCTCGTCCGCCGCGGGGTCCGTGACCAGAATGACCTCGGGCTCGATGAAGTTCGGTAGAATGGGGTTGGTGAGCGAGCCGGGGACGAACCTGCCAGCGACGACGCTGGAGCCCATGGTCTTCGCGAAGACCTTCGCTGGCTTCTGTCCGTACTGCCTCGCGGACACGACCAGGATCTTGGACGGGTCATACCTGGCCAGGAAGCTGGCCGCGATCCTGATCCTGTCATCGGTCTTCTTGACGTCGAGCACATACAGCCCGTCCGTCCTGACCTTGAAAATGAACTCCTTCATATCGGCGCTCTTCTGCTGAGTGCCGATGTGCACGCCAGATGTGAGGTAGACCTCCTCCGGTATGAGAAGCTGTGCGACCTGTTCTTCCTGTGGCTGTGCCTCTACGACCTCATCCATCGTGATACCTCATGTCTCGCGCTTGACCGTCATAGGGATGGCCCCCAAGTCGTACTCGCGTATCGCGATCTCGATGGGGTCTATGATAGACTCATCCTTCAGATCCACCAGCACTGGCGAGCCCATGCTTATCTGGAGCGCACGGGCGCCTACAATCCTTGCTCTCTCGAATCTGGTGTACCTCAAGGACGCATCCTCAGCGGAGTTATCCCCTAAAATGTGACCCCTTTATATACGTTTGGGGTGAGCTACGACATTTGGGTCCGCGGCGCCGCGCCGGCCCCTGCGTCGCCTCGACTCGGCTAATCCGATATCCCATCTTGAAAGGACGCACCCGGCGGAGGCCTTCAGAGGCGAAAAACATACGGTATTCGTATCCAGATGTTCGGATTCGGATGATTTTTCGCGAGGAAATCCGTGTATTACCATAATCGATTTATCAGGCGTACGCTTACGGCAGATACAAGGAGCGTTTTCTGATGGACAAAGTGCCAGATATCAAAGTGGAGCCCCCGGGACCGGAGGCGAAGAAGGCAGTCGCCAAGGATGACGAGTGGATCGTGAAGGCCACGAAGTCCTGGCCGCTGGTGTTCAAGAAGGCCGAGGGATCGGTCATCGAGGACATCGATGGCAACAAGTACATCGACTTCTACGCTGGCGTGGGCGTCCTGAACGTCGGCGCGAGGCACCCGAAGGTCGTCGCCGCGATCAAGGACCAGGTAGACAAGTACACGCATGTCGCGGGCACGGACTTCTACTGCAAGCTGCAGAACGAGATGGCCGAGAGGCTGGCGAAGACCGCGCCTGGAAAGAACAAGAAGATGGTCTTCTTCTCCAACACGGGCGCGGAATCATACGAGTCCGCCATCAAGATCGCGAAGCGCGCGACCGGGAAGCAGGTGCTCATGGACTTCATGGGCGCGTTCCATGGCAGGACCACCGGCGCGATGTCCATGACGGCCAGCAAGTGGGTCCAGAGGGAAGGATACACCGCGACCCTGATGCCCGGCGTCTTCCACGTGCCGTACGCGTACTGCTACAGATGCCTGTACAACCTCGAGTACCCGGGCTGCGGGATGCGCTGCGTCAGCGCGATCGAGGACGTGTACTTCGAGAACCAGATACCTCCGAACGACCTCGCAGCCATCAGCATGGAGGTCGTCCAGGGCGAGGGCGGATACGTCGTGCCTCCGAAGGAGTTCGTGCAGGGCGTGTTCAACCTCACCAGGAAGCACAAGTGCCTCTTCATAGACGATGAGGTCCAGTCCGGCGTGGGCAGGACCGGCAAGATGTGGGCGTGCGAGCACTTCGATGTCGCACCTGACATCATCTGCAGCGCGAAGTCGCTCGGTGGCGGCCTGCCGCTCGGCGCGACGATCGTCGACGCGAAGCTCAACTTCGACAGGTACGGAAGGCACTCGAACACCTTCGGTGGCGCTTCCCTGTCGCACGCGGCCGGCATCGCGAGCCTGAAGGTCATCGAGGAGGAGAAGCTCCTGGCCCGCGGCACCAAGCTCGGTGCCGAGGCGAAGAAGAGGCTCGTCGAGATGCAGCAGAAGTACGAGATCATCGGCGACACGAGAGGCCTCGGCATGATGCTCGCGCACGAGTTCGTCCAAGACAGAAAGACGAAGAAGCATGCGGCCGCGAGCAGGGACAAGATCACCGAGCTCGCGTTCAAGAAGGGCCTGATGCTTCTCCCGTGCGGCAAGTCCGTCGTGAGATACATACCTCCTCTGAACGTGCCCGAGGAGCTGCTCACGAAGGGCCTCGACATACTCGAGGAGTGCATCAAGAAGGTCGACAAGGACCGCGCAGAGTGAGCGCGGCCCCTTTCCAAACCCCAAAGGACCCCGCCTATGCGGGGTCCGAGAAATCATTTATTCTTTCTGGAATGTCATACACGGTTCAGGTGACACCATGTCCGAAGGGAGGAAGGATAAGGACACGTTCATCGCGGCGATGTACGGGCTCGACCCTGACAAGCTCAGGCAGCTCAGGAGGATAGCGTCCGGAGTCACCAGGTGCCCCGAATGCGACGCCGCGAACCCGGCTAGCGAGCGACTCTGCACGAAGTGTCACGCGAAGCTCTACCCGGCAGAGGAGGCGCGCCTCAGGGACAAGAGGAAGGCGCCGCGGTGGAAGAGAGATTAGGAATCCCTGGCCCTGGCACGATGCGTCGAGCATCGGAGATGCCCCACAGTGCCCAGATGGCGTTAATGCGCACACTGGCCCGATGCCAGTTAAACTTTAAGTATGACAGAACTGTATGGATGTGCATCCGGAGAGATATTGTTGGCGGGCCAGAGCAGGGGATACAGGGGCAAGAGAAGGACCGAACCGAGGAGGCACTCCCCTCGCGAGAGCGAAAGGACCACGATGCTGAACCTGGGCAGATTGAACTCCATCAAGTATGGTCTCAGGGAGATCATGGCCCACTACGAGGTCGACGAGGGCATCGCGCACACCATGATCGCCAGTGTGATAGCCAAAGGGTCCCGCATCTCGATCGCCGCCGCCAGGGCATACGTCAGGGAGCAGGAGAAGGCCGGCCAGGTCACTCACGATGTCTCGGACGAGATATGCGCCCTCCTGGATCAGAACTCGAAGTTCCGATGATATTCTGAGAAGATCATGGGAATGAGGTTGGGGTTCTGTCAGAAGTCGGATGATGGTCACTCGGACCTCCCGCGCAATCGATTCGTTCCATTCGGCTCCGACCGTGACGGCCAGTGTGTGCGCCTTGTTTGGCATCATGGAACCATGGCCTTTGATACGTCGCACCACATGTAACACTCAATGGTAGACCGAATGTG
>DUKU01000144.1:2019-5071 GCA_013329135.1 Thermoplasmata archaeon | reverse complement strand
ATCAATGGTAGACCGAATGTGCATCGGCAAAAGCTAATTAGGGAACCGTCGTACGCCATGACCGAATGACCAACCTGACAGTCGCTGTCGTGGGCTCCCCGGATTACGCCAAGAACCTGGGGAAGAAGTCGACCGCCTCCGACATGACATTCTTCGACATCAAGAGAGGAGACACCACGGTCACGTTCGTCGAGCCGACGAAGTACCCAGAGAGGCTATCGACCCTGTTCCACGCAGCTGCAATGGCCGACGCCGCGTTCGTGGTCGTCGACGAGATTGGACCCACCCTGGGGGAGACGATCGTCATGCTCGACTGCGCAGGGGTCCGCAAGGGGTGGATACTCCTCAGGAACTACATCACCCCGGACCAGGTCGCGCCGTTCCTCAAGGGCTCGGCCCTCGAGAAGTACGAATTCGTCCAGGAGGACCCGGTCGCTCTGAGGGAACTGTTTCTCGGAGAAGCGGAAGGAATCGACGCGCACGAGCCAGAAGAGGGCTCCTGCGGTTCGGTCCCGATCGACCATCACTTCGACGTCAAGGGCGTGGGGACCGTCATCCTGGGGAGGGTCGCGGACGGACATATCCGGAAGCACGACCGCATGAAGGTCATGCCGGGCGACAAGGAAGCGGAGATACGCTCCATACAGAAGCACGATGACGATTATGATTGGGCCGTGAAGGGTGAGAGGGTCGGCCTCGCGCTCAAGGGCATCACCGCCGAAGAACTGGACCGAGGCATGGTCCTCACGAACGACCGAGCGATGGTCGTCCGGACTACTCTCACCTGCAAGGCAGACATCGTGAAGTACTGGCCCAGCCCCGTGGCCAAGGGAGCGGTCATGCATGTGGGCCATTGGATGCAGTTCGCGCCCGCCAAGGTGGAGGATGTGTCTGCGGGAGCCGATTGGAGGAAGCCCACGCTCTCGCTCCAACTGCAGAAAGGGCTCGCGTTCAAGCCGGGCTCAAGGGCGGTGCTTGCGCAGCTCGAGGGCGGGAAGCTGAGGGTAGTGGGCACGGTCCTCCTTGAATAGGCTGATGCGCCCGAACAGGTCTGGAATTCTGCCCCAAACGATAAAAAAGCCAAGGCGCATGCCGACCTCATGCAAGGAGTGGGGCCCCGTATCGCCCCAGACCCACCAAAGGACGATTCCATCATCCTCACCGCGAGAGATGTCACCGTTAGATTTGGCCCGGTCATCGCGCTGAATGGATTCACAGCGGACATACCGCGTGGTGTCATCGGCCTCCTTGGGCCGAACGGGGCGGGCAAGAGCACGTTCATCAAGGCTTCACTGGGGCTCATCCCCCGGGACGGTGGGGCCATATCGGTCGGCGGCCTGGATCCCCAGACCCAGAGCCTGCGGATAAGGGATGACATCGGCTACATGCCCGAGCACGACTGCCTCATACCTACCGTGAGCGCGGTGGAGCTCGTATCGTACCTCGCACAGATCTCAGGCATGGGACGACGCGACGCGATGCAGAGGAGCCACGAGGTGCTGGACTTCGTGGGCATAGGAGAGGAGAGGTACAGACTCGTCAAATCGTACTCCACTGGCATGAAGCAGAAGGTCAAGATCGCGCAGGCGATCGTCCACGATCCCGCGCTCCTGTTCCTCGACGAGCCCACGAGCGGCATGGACCCCAACGGACGCGAGGAGATGCTGGACCTCGTGCGGAGGATCGGCGCCACCGGGAAGACCATCATCGTGTCGTCGCACATACTCCAGGAGGTGGAGAGGGTGTGCGAGCATGCCATCATCATCAGTGACGGCAGGCTCGTCAGGGACGGCAAGATGGGCGCCCTGATGGCCGGCGAGGAGGGGTTGTTCAGCATCACGGTCAGAGGCGATGCGAAGGACTTGGAGCGCTTCGCGCGCGCATTCGGGGAGGCTTGTGGACTCGTCTCGAAGACCGATGAGGGCAGCAGACAGATCGTGCTGTCCGCAAGAGGTTGCGGGGACGGGAAGCGGGTCTTCGCGCTCGCCAAGGAGCACGGCGTGCAGGTCCGGAGCTACATCCCAGACAAGATGAGTCTCGAGGATGTCTTCCTGCAAGCGTTCCAGGGAGGTGGTTCCGGTGGGCATTAACCCGATCGAGTACCGTGCCTGGAAAGGCGTCAGGAGCGCGCAGAAATCCAGGTTGTACGTCATCGCGAATAGCGTGTTCCGGCACAAGATCAGGTCGTTCGGTGTGATCGCCCTCCTCGGCCTCGGATTCCTCTTGCTGCACGCTTTCCAGATCATATTCTCGGTCATCGCCCCCCACGAATCGCTCGATGCGCAGACCATGTACGACTACATGGGCAGCGGAGGGACCTTCGCGATATTCGCGATCCTCTTGGCGGCCGTGGTCACATCCGACCTCATCTCCGACGACAGGGCCAACAGCTCGTTCGTCCTGTACTTCTCAAGGGCGATCAAGGTTAGGGATTACCTTGCTGGCAAGACATCCGCGGCTCTCCTGATCATGAGCCTCCTGTGCGCGATCCCGCCGGTGATGGTGGCGATTGCCTCGATAGCGACCCAGACCGGTGACGACTACTCCGGCAGCGCAGAGATCCTGGGAAGGACATTGGCCGCTGGCGCAGTCGGCACCGTCTTCTTCGTGCCGTACGGGCTGATGATGTCATCGTTCACCAAGAGGAAGAGCTATGCAGCCATCGGCACGTTCATGTCGTTCTTCGTGATGACCATCGTCGCGGAGATATTCGCTGGGTTCGACCCCGCGTGGAGGGTCATAAGCCCCGCAGACATGATATCGTTCTCGTTCAGCTGGATATTCGGGGTCGAGATGCCCTCGTACGTGGACGGATGGGCGGTGGCATGCCTCATGACGTTGTTCGTCACAGTCCCCGCAATCGTCGTGTACGTGAGGGTCAAGAGACAGGTGGTGGGAGGATAGAAGGCCCCGAGAATGCACAGACCACTGTCATAGAGACGACAGCCCTCAGCAAGTGGTACGGCGAGGTCATAGGCCTCAACAACTTCAACCTCGAGATACGGCGGGGGATCACCGGCATAGTGGGCCCGAACGGCGCCGGGAAGACGAC
>DUKU01000144.1:0-1916 GCA_013329135.1 Thermoplasmata archaeon | reverse complement strand
GTGGGCCCGAGCGGCGCCGGGAAGAGCACACACTTCAAGCTGGCCCTGGGACTCATCAGGCCGAGCACGGGAACCATATCCGTACTGGGCCAGAAACCCTGGGGGAACCCTGGCCTGCACTCATCGATCGGATTCTGCCCTGACTACGAATCCCTGCCGTCCGAATCGACCGGCCGGGAGTACCTGTCGCTCGTGGGAGGGTTGCATGCGATGAAGGGCGCAACCCTCTCCGCACGGATAGTGGAGGTGTCCCATCTAGTCGAGATGAACCGTGCGCTCGACCGGAAGATCGGCGGATACAGCAAGGGAATGAAGCAGAGGATGAAGATCGCCGGTGCGCTGCTCCACGACCCCGATATGCTCATACTGGACGAGCCGCTGAGCGGCACCGATCCGCTCGTCCGCAGGGAGATCATCGACCTCATCAAGAGGCTGAACAAGGAGAACGGCCACGACGTGGTCGTCTCATCACATGTCCTTTTCGAAATCGAGCGGATGACACACGACGTCGTCCTGATATACAAGGGGCGCGCGGTGGCGACGGGGGATATCTCGGAGATCAGGGACCTCATAGACAAGCACCCGCACAACATCATCATCGAGGGAGAGAACATCGGGGTGCTGGCAAAGGCGCTCCTGGACGAAGGGTCCACCGTATCGGTATCCTACAACGATGGCAGGAAGGGCATCACCGTCCAGGTCTCCAGACCGGACGACTTCTTCAATCGGCTCCCAGACCTGATGGTACAATCCGGGGCCTCGGTGACCAAGATGTACAGCCTGGACGAAAACCTGGAAGCCATATTCAGATACCTAGTGGGGCGGTGACCGATGGATCTCGAGAGAGCGTTCACTGGGATAATCGCCATCACGCGGCACTCGTTCAAGAAGCTGGTGTTCAGCAGAAAGGCCGTCATCACGCTGCTCATAGCCGTCTTCGTGGCAGTCGTCATGGGCTACGCTGGGGCGCAGGATGTGGACCCGCTCCCTGATGGCACGGACATGCTGGACACGCTCATCCTGTTCTTCTTCATGCCCGTGATGGCCATGATCTACGGGGCCTCCCTGATACGGGACGAGATTGACGACAAGAGCATCACGCACGTGGCGACAGCCCCTCTTGACCGCGCGTTCTCGTACGTGGGATACTACATCCCCCTCGCATCCGCGGTCGCCGTCTCGATGTTCGTCGTGACCACAGCGGGATTCCTCGCGTTCTTCGCCCAGAACGACCTCGGCGGCGAGGCGCTTGAGGTGTACCTCGAGTTCACGGTGCTCGTAACGGTCGGGGCATTCGTGTACTCGGCCCTCTTCCTCGCGGTCGGGGTGCTGTTCAAGAAGCCTATGTTCTTCGGCCTCTTCTACGCGTTCATATGGGAAGGGTTCATCGGGTCGCTGCCTGGAGCGATCCAGAAGTTCTCTGTCAAGTACTACCTCAGGAGTGTCGGGTCCGGCTGGGTCGACTATGGAAGGATGAGCACCTTCGAAGAGGCCTCGGACCCGCTCGGCTCCGGGCTTGTGCTGCTCGGACTCCTGATCGTCTTCGTCGTGCTTGGAGCATACCTGTTCAGAGAAACCGAACTGACATG
The DNA here is from genome assembly GCA_013329135.1 of Thermoplasmata archaeon. GTDB lineage: Archaea > Thermoplasmatota > Thermoplasmata > UBA10834 > UBA10834 > UBA9653 > UBA9653 sp9653u. Next base: position 327 of record DUKU01000144.1, on the reverse strand, counting down.
AGACGAACCAGGTGCCCTCCGACGCCCTCATCCAGGACTGACATGGTCGCACCATAAGATGGTCCCGGACGTGGCCGTGCGGAGAAGATGCTCTGAGCCCAAATACTCGAACGACCATTCACCCCCAAGGGGCCGGTATGAAGACTGACCCCTTGGTGGGGAACATATGAAAGAGAGACTCAGTGGGGCATCACTTAGTGTGATTGTCGCCGTCTGTCTCGCGCTGCCAGCAGTATTTGCCATGAGCGCGACCCAGACGCGGGCGGAAGAGACGACTGCTTCGTGGACTATCTCGTTGTACATAGACGCGGACAACAACTTCGACAC
>DUKU01000138.1 GCA_013329135.1 Thermoplasmata archaeon | reverse complement strand
CCGGCTACCAGGGATGTCAGGCTCCGGACGATCGAAGACGCGCGCCCCAGGGGCATTTGCGGCTCAGGGATAGTCGATGCCATCGCGGAGATGTTCAGGAGCGGCATCATCGACCCCTCGGGAAGGATCAAGGACAACAAGGGCGACAAGAGGGTCAGGAAAGGTCCCGACGGGGTCAGGGAGTATGTCCTCGTATGGGGGAAGGATACCGACACGGGCGAGGACATCACGGTCGCGCAACACGACATCGAGGAGATACAGCTCGCGAAGGCGGCGATATTCACCGGCGTCTCTACGCTGATGAGGAAGCTCGGGGTTAAGTGCCATGACCTGAAGCGTGTCTACGCCGCGGGGGCCTTTGGCACGTATGTCGATGCGTCGAGCGCCATAACCATCGGCATGTACCCGGACGTTCCAGTGACCAGGATCAGGTTCGTGGGGAACGCCGCGGGGTCCGGCGCCCGGATGGCGCTGAAGTCAACGCATGTGAGGGACCTGGCCGAGAGGCTCTCGAAGAAGGTTGAGTACATCGAGCTGGCCGCGGAGAAGGACTTCCAGTCCGAGTTCGCGAAGGCCATGTTCCTTCCGCACAGGGACGCTGGACGGTTCCCGTCCGTGAAGACGCGCAGAGATTGAGACGGCCCGTCCGCGCGGGGTTCTTGAAGGGATACAAACCTCGTCGAAGGAGGCACTTAACTCCATCCAGCAGCTCCTGTTGAGACAAGGGAAAATGACGCCTGAGATCCGTCCAGAAACTGAAGTCTGGAGGCTTCGAGAAGCACGGTGACCGCGTCCCAGACCGACGTGCCCCCGGTCACAGATGCGGTGAAGACTGCGCGTGGGGACATCACGAGGACAGGTACATTCAGGCCGGAGTTGCTTGATCCTGAGCCGCGGCCGGACGACCTCGCGAGGTACGGAATTGTCGTGAAGGTCGCCGAGCTCACCTGACCCGTCCTGAAACCACTCCCTCGAACAATGCTCGAAGTCGTCGCCCGGTCTTCGAATTCCGTCCACCCTATTGCGAGCCTTTTAAACCCGGTCCTAACCGGGCCCGCATACATTAAATAAGGTCGAGGCAATCGCGATTATGCGGACCATCTTGTCTTTCAGGAGGGTCCGTGGTGAATGTGAAAGAATGAAGGCAATGATGCTTGGAGTTGGAGCTGTGGGCTCCGTCACCGCTGAGATACTTGCGAACTCGCAGGAGTTCGACCAGGTCATCCTCGCGGACCTCAACCTCGAGAGGGCGAGGAGGGCGGAGAAGAAGATCTCGAACGACAAGGTGAAGGTGAAGAAGGTCGACGCCTCCGACGTTGACGGCATGGCCAAGGCGTTCAAGGGTGTGGACATCATCCTGAATGGGGTCATACCGAGGTTCAACCTCAAGATCATGGACGCCTGCCTCAAGGCAAAGGCGAACTACGCGGACATGGCCTGGGACATCGCCATCGACAAGACGCCTGCCGGCGGTGTGATCAAGGAGACACCGGCCCAGGTGCACATGAAGAAGGACGGCGCTTTCAAGAAGGCCGGCCTCACCGGCATGATGGGCCTCGGGTGCGACCCAGGACTGTCCAACGTATTCGCCAGGCTCGGCGCGGACAAGCTGGACAGGGTCAAAGAGATACTGGTAAGGGACGGCGACAACGGTTACGTCGAAGGATACGAGTTCGCTCCCCTGTGGTCCCCTGAGACACTCATCGAGGAGGTCCTGATGCCCGCGACGTACTACGGCAACGGGGCGTACAGGAAGCTCCCAGCATTCAGCGGCAAGGAGAAGTTCCCGTTCCCTGACCCTGTCGGGGGCCTCAACGTGTACAACGTGGACCATGAGGAGCAGGAGACCCTCCCGACCTTCATCGGCCAGGTGCTCGGCAAGGGGTGCGACTACTGCGACTTCAAGATCGCCCTCGGAGACGAGTATGTCGATGCGATCAAGATGCTCGGGAAGCTCGGCCTCGACTCGCCAAACAAGATCGACGTGAAGGGCGCAAAGGTAGCGCCAAGGGATGTCGTTGCCGCAGTCCTTCCAGACCCGTCGACCCTCGGAGACAAGGCCAAGGGCGCTTGCGCCATCGGGAGCATCACGAAGGGCGTCAAGGACGGCAAGGAGGCAGGGTACTTCATCTACACCGAACTGGACCACGAGAAGACCTACAAGAAGTACGGGCACAGCGCCACCGGATACTCCGTCGGCGCGCCACTCGCGGTCTGCGCCATGCTGTTCGCGCAGGGGAAGATCACCCAGAAGGGCGTGTTCCCGCCAGAGATGCTAGACCCGGAGCCGATCGTGAAGATGCTCCCGAAGGTCGGCATGAACTGCGTCCAGAAGAAGCTATGACGGACCATCTAGCTGACCCACAACCCTTCGAAACCCCAACGTCACTTTCCTGATGAAGGTGACAACGGTTATTTTACCACCTTCACGATTCAGGCAGCCATGAGTGAGGGCGACAGCCGCATCAAACGGTTCTACATTTACCGCGCGGTCACGTCGTTCTCCATGTGGGGTCCGTTCTGGACCCTCTGGGCCAACAAGAACATGGACGACCTGTTCCTCATCACGGTCATAGACATGGCGTTCTGGATCACGATGATCGTGTTCCAGATACCGACCGGCCTCATCGGCGACAGGTACGGCAGGAAAGTGGTACTCTTCCTGGGCGAGGTCCTGTTCGCCATCGGGCTCCTGGGTTTCGGCCTGAGCACGACATTCAACCAATACCTCATCTCGAACGCGATATGGGCTTTGGGAGTCTGCTTCGTCGTCAGCGGCGACACGCCGTACGTGTACGACACCCTGGTCGAGCTGAAGCGCGAGAAGGAGTTCACCAAGATCATGGGCTATTCGAACGCGGTCATGTTCGTCGTCAACGGCGCGGCGTACATGGTCGGAGGGTATGTCGCCTATTCGCTCGACAGGCTGGACATGACCCTGATCGTCTCCGCGGGCATCATGCTGGTCGGTCTGAGCACCATCGTCCTGCTCAAGGAGCCCAAGGTCGAGAGGACCAAGTTCGAGTCCTACACGAGGCAGTTCAAGGAGGGGTTCA
>DUKU01000183.1:1209-3295 GCA_013329135.1 Thermoplasmata archaeon | reverse complement strand
CCCCAGGAGCGCGTCTATCAGCTGCCACAGCTTGGCCTTCATGAGCTTCCTGGATTCCGCCGGTAGGGACGCGAGCGGGCGCACCTTGGGGGTGACGATCGACGGTTCGAGCAGGAGCGCCTTCTTGAGCTGCGCCTCCTGGACCCTCCTCTTGGCTGAGCGCGTCTTCAGCTTCCTGTAGGCCATGTACAGGAGCGCGGCGATCATGATGAGTATGGCCCATGCGAGGAACCAGTGCTCCCCCAGGAACCAGTCCTCCAGGAGGTCCTTGATCTCCTCGAAGAGGTCGTCGGGGTTCGTGACGATGCCGGGGATGAACCCTGAGTCATCGTCCTCGTTGACCGTGAACACGACCTCGTCCGACCTCGTGTAGGACCACGGGGATGGCGGGTCGTCGTGCTCCGCGAACGCCGAGTGCGTGCCCGGGCCGATGTCGTCCGTGTCGATGGATAGTGAGAACGTGCCGTTCGGAAGGGTCGGGAGCGACGCGTACAAGACGCCGTTCAGCACAATCCTCACGGTGGCGTTCCCGATCGGTTCGTCCGATGTGTTCGAGAAGGTGCCGAACAGGACGATGGTGCCGCCGAGGTCGATCTCATCCTCCGATGCTTGGAGCGTGATGACTGCGGGATACTTGAGCATAAACTCGAGGAGCGGTGTGCTCGACGGCCCGTGCGTGCCGTTGCCACCGTACGATGCGGATACGGAGTGGAGGCCGAACACCAGGTCGGATGTGGCCAGAGTTATGGCGAAGGACCCGTTCATGTCCGTCGTCATGGAATATGATATGCCATCCAGGACCGCGGAGACATCCTGGTCCTCGAGCGCCAGTCCCTCGTAGTCCTCGAGCGAGCCGTTCAGGTCGACGACCGCGCCGAGTTCGTACGACGGGAGCACATCGAGGGATATGCGCGTGGGTATCCTCGAGATGTTGACGGGCACGTCCTGGGAGTAGTATGTCACGTTGTCGTAGACGGTCCACGCGGCGAACGCGTGCGGGCCGAGCTCCGCCTCGTCTATTGGTATGACATACGATTCGGAGAATCTGCCGGACACGCCCGTGTCCGCCGTCCTGAACAACTCTCCGTCCCTCTCGATGGTGACATCCATGTCAGGGATGAACGCGCCCAGGTAGAACAGGTACCCCGTGAGCATGAGCGTCTGACCGAGGTACAACTCGTCGGAGTTGGCGACCAGGAACAGTCTCGGCGTCGGGTTCAGGACATTCTCGGCCAGCAGTTCGATTTCAAGTTCTATCGCTGCGAGCTTGTCCCTGAGGGCCCGGATCGCATCCAGGAGTGGTGTGACGTTGAGGTATCCCTGCTCCGGTATCTCGGGCAGCTCGCCTATCGCGAGCGCGTCCCCCTCCAGGCCGTCGAGCTGGAACCGCAGGCCCTGCACGTAGGCGTTCGCCCTCGCCAAGAGGTCCATCGCCTGGTCGTAGGTCTCGGGCGGCAGGACCACGTCCTGCGCCATGAGCCTCAGCGTCGTCAGATTATGCATGAACGCGGTGAATGTCTGCGTGAGCTCCGAATCGTCAGAAGCCATCGTCTCGAAGGGAGGTATGAACGTGACCAGGTACTCGTAGACGTCGATCTCGTCCGAGAGCTCCTCGGCGATGGCAGCGGGCGCCTCGAGCGAGTCGACGAGGCTGATGGAATAGGCCACGGCGGAATCTGGGTCCTCGTACACGCACGACATGATCGATTGTGTCGCGAGGCTGAGGCTATGATCCAGGAGCAGTTTCAGGGCCATGAGGTCGAACTCGGCCTCGTCGAACTGCTCGTGCGGGATTGATTCCGCGCTGACCGCCGCGGATGCTGGGAGCAGCAGGAACAGTGCGAGCAGGCAGGCCGTCACCCCCCTAGGAACGGACACGCTCCACTTCAGGCACAGCCGGATATAAATACGTCTCTTTCGGGCGCGTGCGAGGTGTCTACAAGGTCATTCCCAGGGTACGAGTTCGAGGTGGAATTGTATGCGGTCAGTATCGTTCTCGACGCTCTTGATCTTGACTATCTTGCCGGTCGACCGCGCGATGCCTGTCAGTAGGGCCGAGCATATCGGGCACCCTGCCTGTCTACAG
>DUKU01000183.1:789-1097 GCA_013329135.1 Thermoplasmata archaeon | reverse complement strand
ACTACAGACGTCAGGCATGAGGGCCCTGACGGTCCTGCTGCTGTCCGCGAAGACCGCGTGCTCCATCCTCAGGATGGTCTCCCCGTCCCGCTCCTTGACCTTGAAGTCCCTGACCAGGCCCATGCCGAGCTTTGCGACCTGCATGTTCCCCTCGAACGCCTCCAGGCCCACGTCCTTGTTCGACACCGCGAGGTCGCGCTCGAACCCGTCCAAGAGGTCCACGCCAGGGGGCGTGAGGAATATGCCGAGCGTGGCCCTGTCCGCGCCCAGGGAGAAGACGAGGTCATCGGTCATGATCGGCATGGATA
>DUKU01000183.1:0-673 GCA_013329135.1 Thermoplasmata archaeon | reverse complement strand
AAGGTCGTCGGTCATGATCGGCATGGACAGCGTGTTGGCGGTCGCTGGTATCATGACCTTCTCGCGCGTGAGAGCGTACTTGGCCGGTATGTATGCCGCCGAGCCCTTGAGGTTGAGGTTCTCGACGAGTTCGTTCGTGAGCCTCACCTGGGACATCATCTGCCTCTGCGCGATGTCCGCCGGCAGTGTGCGCTCGGTCATGACGAAGATCGTGAACACGCCCACGAAGAGTGCGCCGAACGCGAGGTTCACCATGACCGCCCTCTGGTCCTCGAGGTCGGATATGCGCTGGAGGTCGTCTGGGTCGGTGGTGGGCATGAGCTCCAGGGCGCCCATGTGCGCTGAGAGTGCCAGTATCAGCGATAGCAGCCCAGCGGCGATGAAGGCGCCGCCCAGGGCCCATCCCTTGATTGTGACCCTGCGAATGAAGTCAGTGAAGGCCATTCGAACTCTCCAGGTGCTCCGGGGCTCTATGGTCGTCCCCATCTAAATCCGTTTTGGGGCCGTCTACCCGAACATGCTGCCCAGCGTGGCGACGTCCGCCTCGTGCAACTTCTCGAAGAACGCCACCTCGTCCACAGCGCCAGTGATGTCCATGGCGTCGTTCAGGATCATCTTCGGGACGCCCATGACCGAATGCCGGGCCGCGAGCTCCTTGAACGCTGAGGAGTCT
>DUKU01000139.1:12886-15386 GCA_013329135.1 Thermoplasmata archaeon | reverse complement strand
TACATCCAGTATGTGAAGCTCAAGGGAGCTCTCAAGTGAGGTGAGATGAATGGCACATGTTTCGGTCCCCATGTATTGGCGCACGATACCCCAGAGATACCAGATGATGGGGCAGAAGTGCAAGAAGTGCGGAGCCGTGAACTTCCCGCCCAAGGGCGTATGCAAGTACTGCAACGCCTCCTCGGAGTTCGAGGAGCTTCAGCTGAGCGGGAAGGGCAAGGTGCACACGTTCGTCCTGATAGGGGCGGGCGGCGCACCCCCGGAGTTCGCGGAGCAGATGAAGGCCGGAGGGTCATACCCTGTGGCCATCGTCGAGCTCGCCGAGGGCCCCAAGGTAATTGGCCAGATGACGGATGTGAACCCCAAGGAAGTCAAGATGGGCATGCCCGTCAAGGCCGAGCTCAAGAAGATCTACACTGAAGAGGGAGTCATACGGTACGGATTCAAGTTCGCACCCGATCTGGAGGGGAAGTGAGATGACATCGGATAAGATGATGACAATGAAGGAGGCGGTGTCCAAGTTCGTCAAGGACGGGGACTCCATCTACCTCGCGGGATTCACGCACATGATCCCGTTCGCGGCAGGACACGAGATCATAAGGCAGAAGAGGAAGGACCTGACCCTGTTGAGGGCCACCCCGGACATCATCTACGACCAGATGATAGCCGCCGGTTGCGCCAAGAAGCTGGTCTTCAGCTACGCTGGTAATCCCGGCGTGGGCTCCCTGAGATGCTTCAGGCGGTCGCTCGAGAAGAGCATCCCAAGGCCGCTCGAAATCGAGGAGTATACGCACTTCGGGTTGTCTGGAAGGCTGTTCGCCGGGGCGACCAAGATGCCCTTCCTTCCGATGAGGACGAACATCGGCTCTGACCTGCCCCCTGAGAACCCACTCATAAAGACCATCAAGAGCCCGTACAGCGACGAGGTCGTATCGACGGTTCCGCCGCTGAACCCCGATGTTGCAGTGGTCCATGTCCAGAGAGCTGATGTCAACGGCAACTCGCACATCTGGGGCATCATAGGTGAGCAGAAGGACGCAGCGTTCGCGGCCAAGAAAGTCATCGTGAGCTGCGAGGAGATAGTGGACGAGTCAGTCATCCGGTCGGATCCGAACAGGACCCTCATACCGGACTTCGTCGTCCACGCAGTTGTGCACGAACCGTGGTGCGCGCACCCATCATACACGCAGGGATATTACGACAGGGACAACGAGTTCTACATGCAATGGGATGATGTCACGAAGGAACACGACACGACCATGAAGTACATGGACGAGTGGGTGTTCGGCGTGGAAGACAGGGCACAGTACATGAGCAAGATGCCCTCGTCGAAGATACTGAAGCTGACGCCCAAGACCGCTTACAGCACGCCTGTGAGCTACGGGAGCGTATGAGGAGGATGATGACGATGACAGATGTTTCACCGAGCGAACTGATGGTGATAGTGGCGGCAAGGGAGCTCAAGGATAAGGAGACGATCCTCGTGGGCGTCGGAATACCGAACCTGGCGGCCAACCTGGCAAAGAAGCTCCAGGCACCCGGACTGAACATGGTCTACGAGTCTGGCGCTGTCGGGTCCAACCCGAGCAGGATGCCGCTCTCGATCGGCGACCCGTGCCTGGTCACGGGCGCGAAGAGCATCTGCTCCATGTACGAGCAGTTCGCATACTACCTCCAGGGAGGCAGAATCGACGTAGGCTTCCTCGGGGGAGCGCAGATAGACAAATACGGCAACATCAACTCGACGATCATAGGGACCTACAAGGCGCCGAAGGTGAGGCTGCCAGGAAGTGGAGGGGCTTGCGACATCGCCTCGAACGTGAAGAAGATCATCGTGATCACGCCGCACGAGAAGAGGAGGTTCGTCGAGAAGGTGGACTTCAAGTCGAGCCCTGGATTCATCGACGGCAAGGAGAACTGGAGCAAGCTCGGGCTGCAAGGCGGAGGACCGTACGCGGTCATAACGAACCTGTGCACCATGAAGTTCGATCAGAAGACCGGCGAGATGATGGTCGTCGCGCTGCAGCCGGGCGTGACAATCGAGAAGGTCCAGGAGAACACCCCCTGGAAACTCAAGGTCGCGGACAAGCTCGAGAGCACGCCCGCACCGACGGAGAAGGAGATAGCAACGCTCCGCTCCCTCGACCCGACCAAGATATACCTCGGGTGAGGCCATGTCTCCCTTCGATCCTGTCGCCGAATACAAAGCGAAGACGAAGAAGAGCGCCCAGTGGTCTGAGCACGCCAGGAAATACCTTCCTGGCGGGGTCACCGGCAACGTGAAGTTCTATGGGCCGTACCCGGTGTATCTCAAGAAGGCCAAGGGGTCCCATGTGTGGGACCTGGACGGCAACGAGTACATCGATTACATGCTCTGCTTCGGCCCGCTGATACTCGGTCATGGTGACGCGAGGGTCAACGCCGCGATTAGGAATCAGATGGAGTCCGACGGCAGCCTGATATTCGGCGCTCCTCACGAGGGCGAGGCGAAGATGGCCGA
>DUKU01000139.1:5054-12636 GCA_013329135.1 Thermoplasmata archaeon | reverse complement strand
GCCACGCTGCATGCGCTCAGAGTTGCAAGGGGCTTCAAGCAGAAGGGGAAGGTGGCCAAGTTCGAAGGACACTACCACGGATGCTACGACCAGGCACTCATCAGCCTCACGCCGTCGGCAGATGTCCGGGGTCCGGACTCGGCGCCGTGCTCGATCGGGTCGTCCTTCGGGACGTCCCAGGACACTATCGAAGATACTCTGGTACTGCCGTTCAACGACATCCAGAGCACCGAGAAGCTCCTCAAGAAGCACAAGGACGAGCTCGCGGCGGTCATAATGGAGCCTGTCCAGAGGGGGTTCGTACCCGCCAAGCCGGATTTCATCAAGGCCGTGAGGGAGGTCACCCGCGACCTGGGCATCGTGCTCATCTTCGACGAGGTCATGTCTGGCTTCAGGATGGAGAAGTTCGGCGGCGCCCAGAACACATATGGTGTCGACCCGGACATGACATGCCTCGGCAAGATCATCGGCGGTGGGCTCCCGAGCGGTGCGTTCCTGGGGAAACAGGAGATCATGAGCGTCGTCGACCCGATCACGAGGCCGAAGGACGCAAGGGTCTTCCACGGAGGCACGTTCAACGGACACCCGACGGTCCTGGCCGCGGGGAATGCGACACTCGATGTGCTCCAGCTTCCGGAGACATATCCGTACCTGAACAAGATATCCGACAAGCTCAGGAACGGCTTCAACGACCTCTTCGCCAGAAGCGGCTTCGACGCAAGGGCTGTCGGGCCGGGCTCGACATTCAACGTGCTCTTCGCGAAGAAGGGGTCCAAGGTGGATCTGAACGACATCAGGGACTACAGGCACGCAGCCGCGTGCGACTCCGCCCTCAGAGCGCAGTTCGACTACGGCCTGATGGCGAGGGGGATGCACTTCCACCCCGACAAGCCGTTCTACACATGCACGGCGCACTCGGAGAAGGATGTCGAAGTGACCCTGAAGGCCGCCGAAGAGGTACTGAAGAGGATGAAGGCCTGAGGAGAGGTTCTCAGACCTCGACTTCCAGCCTTCCCTCGAAAACCCTGACCGCGGGGCCGGTCATGACAGCCCGTCCGTCCGGCCCCAGCTCTATTCTCATCATACCACCCTTGGTCCGCACGTTGACAGGTCCCGGCTGCACCTTGCCGAGCAACAGGGACACGCACGCACACGCGGTCGCGCCCGTGCCGCATGCGAGCGTTTCGTTGAACACGCCCCTCTCATAGGTCCTGATACTGATGTCGTGTTGGCCCGTGACCTGAACATAGTTGATGTTGACGCTCTCCGGGAACCTGCGCTTGTCAGCGTTGACCCCCTCTCCGACCTTGACGAGCGGAACCGAATCGAGGGCGTCCGTGAACAAGACGATGTGTGGTTCACCGGTATCAACGATCGACCCGCCCACAGTATCTGAGCCAGTATCCACGCGGAACTGCAGCATGGAATCCTCAGGTAGACCGGCCTCCGCAACATATCCCGCGAGGTCCTTTCTGAGGGTTCTCACGGGGCCCATGTCCACCCTGTAGCCTTCGCCGTCCCGAGAGACATGCTTCACGCCATCCCCCGTCAGGACATCGACGTCCTCCTTGCCCAGCTTCGTCATGAGGTATGCAGCGACGCATCTCAGGCCGTTCCCGCACATGTCCGCCTCGTTCCCGGCGGGTTCGAATAGCCGCATCGACCCGTCGACGCCAGGCGCGTCCTCGACAAACAGCACGCCATCGGCTCCGACCCAGAAGTTCCGGTTCCACAGGAACTTAGCCATGGCGCTCCTGTCCGCGTCAGGCGTCCTCAAACCTGATGTCTCGTCCTTGAGGATGAAGTCGTTCCCGCATCCCTGGTACTTGACGAACCTGAAATCGTACTTCATCGCGGTTCAGAACGGACACGTGACTTATTATGGTTTCCAGGTTCCCTGGAACGGTTAAATATCCACGTCCAGAATATCGGTGTGGCACGGAGCGGGCCCGCGCCGTTGGGTGTACACATGCACGACCTTGTCATCAGGAACGGAACGATCATAGACGGGACCGGTGCCGCGAGGAAGAAGATGGACCTGGCCATAGATGGCACGAGGATCGCAGGACTGTACAAACCCTCCGAATGCAAGGGTGCCATCACCATCGAGGCCGAGGGGATGGTCGTCTGCCCGGGGTTTGTGGACATCCACACACATTCCGACATCTCCCTCCTGAGCTGCCCTCTCGCGGAGAGCAAGATACGACAGGGCGTCACCACAGAGCTCATGGGGAACTGCGGAGGTTCGGCCGCGCCATTGGTCGGACTGGCGAGGAAGGCGGCCCAGGACCACGCGAAGGACCTTTGGGTGGAAGTCACATGGTCCACATTCGACGAGTACCTCCTCAGGATGGCGGATGTCAGGACTTCCGTGAATGTCGCGTCGTTGGTAGGCGCCGAGACGCTCAGACTAGGAGTCGTCGGTGCCGATGACCGGCCACCGACCGACGACGAACTTGCCCGCATGAACAAGCTCCTGGCAGACTCCATGATCGAGGGCGCGTTCGGCCTGTCGACGGGGCTGATATACGCCCCCGGTTGCTTTGCGAAGACTGAGGAGATCATATCACTCGCGACTACGGCGGCCTCCCTTGGAGGGATGTATGCCAGTCACATAAGGGGCGAGGGCAGGACCCTGGTCGAGGCAGTAATGGAGGCCATTCAGATAGGGCGGGAGTCGGGATGCAGGGTCCAGGTCTCCCATCACAAGGCCACTGGAGAGAAGAACTGGGGCCTGGTAGAGAAGACCCTGGAACTCATGGACACGGCGCGCAGGGAGGGTGTGGACGTCGCGTTCGACGTGTACCCATATACTGCGTCGGCCACCGCCCTCGACACTATCCTCCCGCCTTGGGCGCGCGATGGGGGCAAGGAGAAGGAGATGGAGAGGCTGAGAGACCCTCATGCCCGGGAGAAGATGATGGCAGAGTTCCCCAACAGGGACACCGATTGGGAGAACACTGTCGCCGAGGATGGCTGGACGAACATTGTCATGCTAGGCTTCAAGAACGCCGCGAACAAGAGGTTCGAGAACAGGTCCGTACAGTCTGTCGCGGACGAGCTCGGGAAAGAACCGGCCGAGGTCGCGCTCGACTTGATCCTCGACGAACAGCTCGGAGTCGGCGCGATATTCCACGAGATGTCGGAGGACGATGTTAAGAGGGTCATCTCGCACCCGCTTTCCATGATAGGCTCCGACGGTGAGGCAGAGGCACCGTATGGGCCAACAGGCTCATCGCCTACTCACCCGCGCTCATACGGCACGTTCCCAAGGGCGCTCAGGAGGTACTCCATCGAGATGGGGCTGATGACCCTCGAGGAGACCATCTACAAGATGACTTCGAGGCCCGCACAGGTGATAGGCCTTCCGGACAGAGGCGCCATCGCCAAGGGTATGGCTGCTGACATCGTCGTCTTCGACCCTGAGCGGATCAGGGATGTCGCCACATTCGACGACTCACACCGGTACCCGGAGGGCATCGTGCACGTGCTCGTGAACGGACAGATGACAGTCCAGGACGCCGAGCATACCAGGGAGAAGGCAGGCCAGGTCCTCAGGCACAAGGTCAGTGTCTCGTGACGGTCAGCCGCATAAATCCATTGCAGTCTTGGCGTAAACGAGCATGCACGTCTGTAGGTCGTTCGTGAGGACGTACTCGGTCCTCGAGTGCGCGCCCTTGCCGCCGGGCCCGAACACTATGGTGGGGGTCTTGCCGAAGTGCGTCATCAGGGCCGCATCGGTCCAGCCCCAGAAACTCGTGACCTTCGGCTGTTCCCCGGTGACCGACGCCAGCGACCCCTTGAGCGACTTGACCAGCCTGTGGTCCTCAGAGACGTAGTTAGGGACGTGTGTCATCGTCTTCATGTTGGTGTTGTCCCGCTTCAACTCGGCGTTGAACCTCGGGTCTGCCTTCTTCAGGTTGTCGAAGAGGTCGTATATCTCCTGGAACACCGTCTGCAGGTCCTCCTCGGGCGTCCACCTCCGGTCGATCTTGACCAAGCAGTGGTCCGCGACAGAACTGGGTTGCTGGCCTCCTCTGATGACGCCCACGTTCAAGGTCGGCGGCAGCATGACCGAGCTCCCCTTCGCCCTCAACTTCGGCAGCAGGTCTGTCTCGAGCAGGTTGACGAACTTCGAGGCCATCGAGATCGCGTTCACGCCCCTATCCGCCTGGCCTCCGTGCGCGGCCTTGCCATAGAAATGTATATCGAACCACTCAAGGCCCCTGTGGGAGGGCTGTATCTCGAGGTCCGTCGGTTCTCCCACGATCGCCATGTCCGCCTTCGGTCCTCTGAGCACGATGTCCTCCGTGCCCTCGCTCCGCTCCTCCTCGCCCACGACAGCCGCCAGGTACAGGTCCCCCTCGAGAACGACCTTCGCACGGTCGAGCGCGATGAGGGTCATCGCCATCGCTCCGAGGCCCCCTTTCATGTCCAGGGACCCTCGACCGTACAACTTCCCGCCATCGACCTTGGGCACGAACGGGGGGATGTCCATCTCGTAAGGGGGCACAGTGTCGGTGTGTCCGTTGAGCATCAAGCTCTTGCCATCCCCCGAGCCCTTGACGACGGCAACGACGTTCGGCCTGTCCTTCTCGACCTGCCGCAACTTCACCTCGATGCCCTCGTCCTCGAGGTATTCCTTGAGGAACTCGGCGACCTCCTTCTCCCGAGCAGGCACCTGGCTATGGCTCGGAATCCTCACGAGTGACTTCACGAGGCCCTCTATCTCGGCCTTCTTCACGGACCTCCGGACCCTGTCCAAGGGGTCCTTCGCCTTCGACCCTGACTTCTTCGCGACCATCTGATATCCCTAGAGCGTTGCGGCAATGAGCGTATCCGATGAAAAACCTATCTGAAATCGCTCAGAGCCTGCCGTGGCGCCTGAGCAGGTCTAGGGTCTCGTCGATCGGCAGAGCAGGGACGACATGGTTGTCCCTTCCCACGGTCGTCTCCGCCTTGAACAGCGAGTTGATGATAGCCTCCGACGTGCAGTCGACAGTGGCCCTGAACAGTCCGTCCAAATCCCTATCGGACAAGAGGATGTCCGTCATCAGCTCGCTCTTCACGGAGCGGTCGTGCATGTTCGCCGTGGAGAACGCCACCGAGATGTCCCCACTGCCGTTGTGAGAGCAGGAACCCGTGAGGCCCAGGCCGAGCGAGGACCTCTTGGCCAGCCGGCCCAGCTGCCTCGCGTCGACGGGGGCGTCCGTGGCGATGACCGTGACGATTGAGCCTTGCTCGACGCGCTTCGGATTCGGCGCGTCCAACATCGACCCGACTGGCAGCCCCTGTATAAGGAGCTCCTCCCGACTGCCGTGGTTGGAAAGCACCAGCACCCCGAGGGCGTAAGTGCCTCCTGGGCCCTCGACAAGCCTCGAGGATGTCCCTATGCCGCCCTTGAAGTCGTAGCACGACATGCCCGTGCCAGCACCGACGGCCCCTTCCCTGACATCCTGGGATGCATGGTCGATCGCCTCGAGCACATGCGCCTCGCACACGTGCAGTCCCCTGGCGTCGTTGAGATGACTGTCGTCGCACTCCGACACGATCGGGATCACCGAGTCCTCAGCGAGGGCCGCCTGCGGATTCTGCCTCAGGACGTACCTGACGGTCGCATCCGCGACGGCGCCCATCGACATCGTGTTTGTGAGCATGATAGGGGTGTCAATGATCCCGAACTCGCGTATCTGCAACGCACCCATGAGTCCGCCGCAACCATTCAGGTCGAAGTAGGCACCCTTCACGGGCCTGGCGAAGACGTTCCCACCATGGGGGAGTATCGCCGTCACGCCGGTCCGGACCGGACCCTTGCCCTCCTCGAGTGCGCCCGAGCCCCTGTTGACGGTGCAGTGGCCAACCATCACCCCGGGCACATCCGATATGGAGTTCCTTGGTCCCGTCTGGCCTGAGCCGAACCTGAGTCCAGCCTCTCGCGCCCTCGGCCGACCGGTCAACTCGTCTTCGCCTCGGTCGGCACCGGCTCGCCCTTCTCGAGATGACATGAGACCCAGTGTCCCTCAGAGACGAACACGGCCTGGGGTGGATCCTTCCTGCAGATGTCCATGACGAACGGGCACCTCGGGTGGAACCTGCATCCTGGCGGTATGTTCGACGGGTCGGGCCTCTCGCCCTTCAGGATGATCTTCTCACGCCTCATCTCGGGGTCGGGTGTCGGCACGACGGATATCAATGCTTTCGTGTACGGGTGCTTCGGGTGCTTCACGACATCTTCGGTCGGCCCGAGCTCGACGATCTTGCCCAGGTACATGATGCCTATCCGGTCGCTGAACACGTACGCCACACCGAGGTCGTGCGTGATGAACAGGAACGCGAGCCCCTTCTGGTCCCTCAGGTCGAGCATCAGCTTGAGTATCTCGGACCTGATGGACACATCGAGCATGGACACCGGCTCGTCAGCCACGAGGAACTCGGGCTGGAGCACTAGCGCGCCAGCGATGCCGACCCTCTGCCTCTGGCCACCGGACACTTCGTGTGGATACCTCCACATGTAGTCCTTCGGGGGCCGCAGGCCTGCGTCCTCGAGCGCCTTGATGACACGCTTCTCGCGCTCGGCCTCGTTCGCACCTATGCTGTTGACCACGAGCGGCTCTGCGATGATGTCATATACGGACTGCTTCGGGTTCAGGGACTCGTACGGGTCCTGGAAGATGATCTGCATCTTCTGCCTCAGCTTCTTCATGCGATGCTTATGAAGCGAGCGCACATCCAGCCCGCCTTCGGCCATGAGTTTGTCCGCCTGGGCCTTCGTGACCTTGCCCTTCGAGACGGCGTCATCAAGCATGTCCTTCATGAGGGCGTTCTTGCCCTCGCCGTAGTACTTCACGGATCCACCTGTTGGCTCGACCAGCCTCAGGATGGCCTTGCCCGTCGTGGTCTTGCCGCAACCCGACTCGCCCACGAGGCAGAATATCTCCCTGTCCTTGATGTTGAAAGACACGCCGTCGACAGCCTTGACCCACCTCTGCTCCTTCGATACGAGGCTCTGCACGAAGCCTGTCCTCATCGGGAACCAGACCTGCAAATCCTTGACAACCAGGATATCTTTGACCATCTTAGATCACCCCTTCATCGGCGGCACGAAGTGGCACGCCGCCCAGTGCCCTGGCTTGACCTCGACCAGAGGAGGCTCCTCCTTGAGGCATATCTCCTTGGCCATGAAGCACCTCTCCGCGAACCTGCACCCGATCGGGGCCCTTATCAGGTTCGGCGGGTTGCCCGCAATGGACGCGGGCATGATCTTCTCGCCGTGGATGTTGGGGAAAGCCGCGATCAGCCCCTTCGTGTAGGGGTGCTGCGGATCGTCGAATACCACCCGGGACGATGACCTCTCGACTATCTTGCCGGCGTACATTATCGACAGCTGCTCGCAGGTCTCCGCCAGAACCGACAGGTCGTGCGATATGACGATCATCGCAAGATCGAGGTCCTTCTGCAGGCTCTTCAGAAGTGATATGATCTGAGCCTGTATCATGACGTCGAGGGCGGTCGTGGGTTCGTCCGCGATGACGAGCCGGGGCTTGCATGCCAGCGCCATTGCGATCATGACCCTCTGCCTCAT
>DUKU01000139.1:4294-4985 GCA_013329135.1 Thermoplasmata archaeon | reverse complement strand
ATCATGACCCTCTGCCTCATGCCACCGCTGAACTCGTGTGGATACTCCCTGATCCTCGCCGGGTTGATGCCGACCATCTCGAAGAGTTCCTTGGCCCTCTTCATGGCCACTTCCTCGTCCACCTTCTCGTGGAGTATGATCGGTTCTGTGATCTGGTCCCCGACCCGCTTGACCGGGTTGAGGGCGTTCATGGCGCCCTGGAATATGATCGATATGTCCCTCCACCTGATTGCGCGGAGCTTGTCCCCGGTCACCTTCGCCATGTCCTGGCCCATGAAGTTGATCCGGCCGCCGGCGATATATCCGTTGGCGGGCAGAAGCTTCATGATGGAGAGTGCGGCGGTCGTCTTCCCACATCCGGACTCCCCTGCCAGACCCATCGCCTGGCCCTTGTCCAGATTGAAGTCGATCCCGTCGACTGCTTTCAACGTACCTTCCTGCGTCTTGAAATAAGTCCTGAGACCCTGGACCTCGAGTAAGGCCATCGTTAGGTTCCCCCTTAACTAAGTCCGTTGTCGCTTCGCGTCAATCTAGGGTTGAGAAGGATCTTCTTGAACAAGCGTGCCTTCTTCCCTGGACATCCCGTGAATCGCAGATTGCTATAAATTGCTATCGGAATGACAACATCGGCTGTCGAGGCGGGGGACCACCCTCAGTCATCCATCCGCCGGATCCGGAGCACCTCGCCGTC
>DUKU01000139.1:1649-4148 GCA_013329135.1 Thermoplasmata archaeon | reverse complement strand
TCGTCATCCCCGAGCTCTTCCTGCATGATCTTGGCGGCGTCAAAGACCTTCCTGAGCTCCTCCACCGGGGACGGGTGCATGTCCACCCTGAGGTCGTGCCACAGCTTCGGAGAGGGTGATGCTATCAGGAGNNGCTCCCCCCTGCTACCCCCCCCGCCCCTCTGCCCCGCCTCCAACACTCTGACGAGCCTCTCCCCGAGTTCACCCTTGGCGGCTTTGAAAGCTGACGCCATGGTCTCGAGCACATCCTCACCCGCGAGCACGTTCCCTGCGACCGCGAAGTCCTTTCCGAGCTGATGCCCTTTTGCACCAGCGCACTCACTTCCCGTGTAGCCGAACACGGAGTCCCTCCCTATGCCTATCACCTGTCTCCGGTCCCGGCCCTTGTCCTCCGACAGCAGCGCCTCGATGGCGGCCCCCGCTGAAAGGCCGGACTGCATCAGCCTGATGCCGTGGAACCCGAGGTTCACGTTGACCCAGGCCTGAGTGGCTATCGCTCCGACCCGCTCAGAGGCGAACGGGAGCATCGCGCCCACGCACGGCGCTGCCGTAGCTGAGGCTACTCCGAACTCGCCCTCCCGAGCGGACCTCGCAACGATTGAGAACGTAGAGAGGCGCACGGGGCTGTATCATCGAGGGCGTGGATAATCGAATCGGTTCAGCCGCGGACCCGGACCTCGTGTTCGGACAGTTCGTCCGGGACGACGCTCCTCTTGAAGACCTGCCTCGCCTCCCTCACGAGTATGTCATGGGAGTCATACCGGGGACTGATATGCACGAGGAACAGCATGCGCACGCCCGCCGCCTTGGCGACCTCGGCCGCGTGTCTTGCCGTCGAGTGTCCGAAGGTCTCGGCCAGTTCCGAGTACCGTGAGTCCAATGTGCAGTCGTGGACGAGCGCGTCCGCCCCCTTCGCCAGGTGGATGACGGACCTGCACTTCCTGGTGTCCCCGGAGAACACGACCGTCCTGCCGTCCCTCGGCGGTCCCAGGACCTGACCCGGCGAGACGACCTTGCCCCTCCCACGCACTCGCCGGCCTCTCTGGAGCATGCTGAACATCGGTCCTTCAGGGACCCCGAGCGTCTTCGCCTTGCGCAGGTCGAACCTGCCGGGCCGCATGTCCTCCTCCAGCGCGTACGCGAGCGCGGGCACTGTGTGGTCGGCGGCGGCCGCTCTGACCTTGTAGCCTTCGGAGGCCACTGAATCGCCGGCCGAGAGTGTCCTAGCCCTCACCTTGTATCCGCTCTCGAAGTATCCGAGGTTCATGAGAGACCTGACGGTGCCGACGATGCCCGCGGGGCCGCATATCTCCAGCTCCTCCTCTCGGCCGTTCAGGCTCATGCTCTGGATGAGTCCTGGAAGGCCCAAGAAGTGGTCAGCGTGCAGATGTGTTATGAATATCCTATTGATGCGCATGAACGAGACGGAGGAGCTCATCAGCTGTCGCTGGATGCACTCTCCGCAGTCGAACAGGGCCACATCGGGCCCCATCTGCACGGCGAGAGAGGTCACGTTCCTCATTTTGGAGGGATACGTACCCCCTATGCCCAGGAACACCAGTCTCATGCGCGCCCACGAGTAAGGCGTCCCAGGCGATAAAACTCTCCTGAGACCTTGAGGCCGTACAAGAATATGACCAACGCCACCGCGCCTGCGACAGAGGCTATCGCGATGGTGCCTTTGAAGCCTATGCTGAGGGCGGCGAATCCGCCGAGCACGGGCCCGACGATACCGGAGACGTTCAGGACGCTCGACAGGAGGCCTGAGACGGTCGCCTTCTCCTTGTTCCTGTCCATGACGTACCTGAGGCTGCCCACGTACAGACAGGCCCATGACGCCGCGAGCAGTAGCTGAGAAGGCACGATCTGCCAGTAGTTGTCTGCGAGGAGGAAAGTGAAGAACGTCACGGCCGAACTGCCGAGGCCGACGGCCACGAGCAGGGCAGGGTCGTACCGGTCCAGCACATTCATTATGAAGAACTGTCCGAAGGCGTTCACGGCATAGATGATCCCGACCCACATGACGTCCGCCCCTATGCTCTGCAGGAAGAGAGGGTACGTGACCCATATCATGCTCGCACCCGTGTGTCTTATGAGCATCGCGGAGTAGACGGGGGCGTTCCGCTTGATGAGCGCGACCGGGAACAGCGGCACGTCCATCCTGACCTCCTTCCCGAAGCGCAGCGTGAGGGCGATGACGAACGAGGCGATGAGGATCGCGGCGCAGTAGAAGTAGGCGTACTCGTACATCGCCCCGAACACGCCTACTGTCAGGTTCCCCACGCCCCAGCCCGCAGCCGACCACGAGCTGAACTTGCCCATCTTGCTCTTCGCCTCGTAAGCGTACGCGAGGAGAGCCGCAGGGAACATGCCTGACGCGAAGCCTATCAGGATCCTCACTGCGGCGAAGACAGGGAGTCCTCCCACGAGGATCGATATGCCTTGGGCAACGGTGGCGATCACGGTCAGGCCCAGACCGACGATGAGGATGATCCTCCG
>DUKU01000139.1:810-1334 GCA_013329135.1 Thermoplasmata archaeon | reverse complement strand
CCGTAGACCCCCGTGCTAGACAGGAACTGGATGGCCTCTGGCTTCACGCCCCTCAAACCAGCCCTGCGTATATCCTGTTTTTGGATGTTACAAGGAATCCTGTGGACTGTCACCAGCCGAGCCGGTCCAGGGTCCTGTCAGTCTTGGTCTTCTTCTTGAACTCCCTGTAGTGCTCTTTGCAGAGGTGCGCGCTCTTGTCCGGATCCGAAGACAGGCTCATCCCTGCCTTCTCGATCTTCTTGCCCGATATGGACCTGACGCCCTCGGCCGTGCAACCCTCGATGTCACATCTCTCCTTCTTCTCGGAGGAGTGTTTCGGCTCAGCCATGGTGTGGGAATTCTGATGAGACTATTAAATCCCTCGCTTCGCGACCAAAAGCCATAATATCCGGAGAGGTCATCGGCATCGTGATGCCAAAGGTCGCGCCATCCATACTAGCCGCGGACTTCGCCGCGCTCGGGAAAGAGGTCGCTCGAGCCACCGAGGCTGGCTCCGACTACATGCACATCGATGTCATGGACGG
>DUKU01000139.1:0-608 GCA_013329135.1 Thermoplasmata archaeon | reverse complement strand
CTGATGATAACGCATCCGGAGAGGCATGTCAAAGCGTTCTCCGATGCCGGGTCCGACATAATCGAGGTGCACATCGAGGCGGAGCAGGACCTGAGGGCGACGCTCAAGGAGATCCGGAACCTGGGCAGGAAGGCCGCTCTCGCGATAAATCCCCCCACGCCGATAGACCAGGCATTCCCCTATCTGAGGGACATCGACCTGCTCCTGATAATGTCCGTGAACCCGGGCTGGGGCGGCCAGTCCTTCATGCCAGAGGTGCTCCCGAAGATCGGGGCCGCCAAGGCGGAGATGGAGTCCCAGGGGAGTCTCGTCCCTGTCGAGATAGACGGTGGGATAACCGATGTGACGGGAGAGCTCGCTGCCAGGGCAGGCGCGGACATCCTCGCAGCCGGCACGTATGTGTTCAAGGCCAAGGACATGAGGGCCGCCATAGAGACGCTCAGGGCGTCCGGAAGGTCAAAGGATTAATAGGGCGCTTGCCTTCACGGAGCGTGACCACACATGGCTGATGGAATATCCGGGCATCCGATACTAGCATACCTGACATTCGCGCTTCCAGCGATACTGCTCGTCTTGGGGCTCGTCTTCCACGCGAGCGTGTTCCTCAT
>DUKU01000038.1:1749-5000 GCA_013329135.1 Thermoplasmata archaeon | reverse complement strand
CTCGCCCTCGACCTTGTGCACCACGACGTTCCCGATCTTGTCGACGTGGACGACCTTCATGTCCTTCATGGTGCCAGTATCACTCTCCTGGCCTCCGCCCTCGGCGTAGAAGTATGATTTGTCGAGCACGACGAGGTCACCAACGACCGCGAGCGCCTTCGCCCTGAACTTGTACTTGTACGAGTCCTTGTAGAATAGCTGCTTAGTGGCCGGCAGGTCTTTGGGAAGCTCGATGTGCGTCTCCTCTTCGACCGTCTCCTTGGACTTGGCGTGCCTGGCAGCGACCTGCTTGTAGAAGTCGTCCGGGACGCTGACCTTGGACGAAGCGAACTCGGCCACGACCTCGGGATTGAGTCCGTGGGAGTCATAGAGCTCGATGAGGTCCTCGTCGGAGATGGCCTTGGCCTGGTGCGCCAGCGAGTCCTCGAGCCTCTTCACGATACCCCTGCCTTTCGTGAGCGTCTCGCCGTACTTGTCCTGTTCGACATCGACCAGTTTCAGAATCTCGTCCCTGTTCTCCTTCAGGTCCGGGAAGTCCTTCGCGAAGTGGTCTATCTGGAGGGCCACGATGTCAGATAGCTTGCCAGGGATGCCTAGCTGTGACATCTCCCTCAGCGACCTTCTGACGAGGAGTCTCGCGAAGTAACCTTGCCTGACGTTCGACGGCACGACCCCGTCGCTGAGCATGAACATGAGCGCCCTCGTGTGGTCGCTCACGACATACATGCTCTCGAACGGTTTGATGAGATTCATGAAATCGTCGGCCTTCATGCCAAGGCGCGCGGCAGTGTCCGCCCTCAGCGCCCTGACATCGGCCGCAGTCTCGATCTTGAGCGAGCCAGCTACCCTCGAGTACTCGGAGAGGGCCCGCTCGTCGATCTTGGCACCCGAGGCGTCCTTCAGCTTCTCGAGCACGTGCCCGAACACCGCCTCGTACGCGGACGGAGTTCCCTGGGACATCCAAGTGAGCCTCTCCAGTCCATAGCCTGTGTCCACGACCTGCATGTCGAGCGGCCTCGTGCGGCCATTCTCGGTCGCGTAGGCCATGAACACTAGAGTCGCGACCTCAACACCTCCGAGGAGCACTTCTACGCAGGGGCCGGCGTTGCCTCCGCCCTCCCACCACGCCTCGGAGTAATTGACCAGTTTCGGGTCGAGGCCCTGGACCTCTGTAAGGAACTTGTGGCACAGCTCTGTCGTCCGGTCCTTCCAGTAGACCTCCTTGCCCTTCTTGTTGAAGACATGGTGGGCCATCATCTCGAACATCGTCAGATGCGAGCCCGTCTTGCCCACGTTGTCTATGTCGTTGAACCTGACGCAGGTCTGCGATATGGCGAGGGGGTTAGCCGGGGGTTCGACCACGCCCTGGATCACCCAGGGCTGGAAACCATAGATGCTGGCCTGCGTGAAGAACACATCATCCCTCCACCTCGCTGTGATGGGATATCTGGCGACCCTCGTGTGTCCCTCCCGCTCCAGGAAGGACAGGAAGCTCTCGCGCATCTCGTGCACCGTGAGCTTCTCCTTGAAGAGCGGCTTGCCTATGAACGAGTACTCGACGCACGGGGCCTCGCCGCACGTGTCGCTCTCGCCGAGCGTCCAGTAGAACTTGCCGCAGGTCTTGCACTGCCTCCGCTCGAAGCCGTTGCTCTTGAAGAACTCGAGCTCGTAATCCTTCGGGTCCATCTGGCTTCTCTGCATGAGTCCTCAGGATTTAACGGTTGTGTTAGTCGAGTGCCAGCATCGTCACGGGAAGGAGAACCCTGGGTCCGACAGCCTGTCCCTGAGTGCGTCGATGGGACTCCCCTCCTTGATGAGCTTCGAGACCTTGTTCACGTCCTTCTTCGTCCCGAGGAGTATCGCGCCTATCATCCTCCCGTCCTTGAGCACGAACTTCCTGTACACGCTCCCGTCCGCGGACATGGCGCGAATCTCCTCGAAGGCGCTCTCCGCGGTCTCGTGCTCGCTCCTGACAGCGCCTATCGACGCGAGGTCCAGGCCCATGACCTTGAGTGTGTTCGATGGCACGGTCCCCTTGTAGTCCGGGGCGTCCTGGCCAAGTATCTTCTTGGCTGCGACCCGGGCCTGGTCCAGCGCGGGCGGGATGATGCCCCAGGTCTTCCCGTCGAACTCGGCGACATCGCCCAATGCGAATATGTCCGGATCGGAGGTCCTCAGCGAACCGTCCACGACGATGCCGCGATTGATCTTGAGCCCAGCGTCCTTGGCCAGCTCCAGGTTCGGCCTCGCCCCCGCCGAGATTATGATCAAGTCCGCTGGTATGGTCCGGCCGTCTTTGAGTTTCACACCCGAGACCTTCGCGCCGCCCAGAACCTCCTCGGTCTCTGACTTCGTGAGGACCTTGGTGCCACCGTTCTCAATCCACCTCTGGAGTATCGTGGCGCCTTCGTGGTCTAGTTGTCTCATGAGGAGGTGCTCGGCGTATTCCAGCACAGTGATGCGCAGGCCTTTGAACCCGGAGACAAGGGCCCTGGCCGTTTCGAGCCCGAGGAGCCCTCCGCCTATGATCACGACCTCCTTGGCTGTCCTAGCAGTCGCCATGATCCTCTTGGCGTCATCGAGTGTCCTGAGGGTGAACACGTTCTCCTTAGGCAGCCCCTTCAGGGGCGGAAGGAACGAGCTCGCGCCGTTGGCCAGCACGAGTCTGTCGTAGCCCTCGGACGTGCCACTCACGTTTATGGTCTTCGCCTTCGGGTCGATCCGTTCGACCTTCGAGCCGAGATAGAGCTTGATGCGGTTCTTCTCGTACCATTCGCGCGGAAAGAACAGCATCTCGTCCTCTTTGACGACGCCGGAGATCAGGTCTATCAGCTTCGGCCTCGCGTAGTAGGGCGTGGGCTCGTCCGAGTATATGGCAATCTCCGCATCCGTGTCCGCATCCCGCAGGGCCTTGGCCGCGGTCGTGCCTGCGACGTTGTTCCCTACCACCACAATCCTCATGCCATCACATCCGTCCGATGCGCGTCGGCCATGTCGATGGGACCGCCTCGAATTAATGTTTTTGGCGAAGTGGTTCTTGACAGAGCTCCCGCTGACTCATTGAAAAATGAGAAACTTGGAAGGATACAGCAGTCTGCATGTGCAGCACGTATAACGGCTGAGCCGATATCGCTAGGCCAACATGTTTGTTAGCGGCTACAACTTTTAGTAGCTGCGGGCTGAATGCCTCGGCGAACCTTGGCACTTACACCCCAGCTCTATCAACGCCATCATGTAATGGCGGTTGTAAA
>DUKU01000038.1:0-1584 GCA_013329135.1 Thermoplasmata archaeon | reverse complement strand
CCTCGTTCCTCTCGTACTAAAGGATCCTTCCCGTCAGGCACCAAGACGCTTCCAGCAAAAAGCAACAAACCTGTCTCACGACGGTCTGAACCCAGTTCACGATCCCTTTTAATGGGCGAACAACCCCACCCTTGGCAGCTGCTGCACCACCAGGATAGGAAGAACCGACGGCGAAGTAGCAAGCCTCCAGGTCGATATGAACTCTTGCTGGAGACGACTCAGTTATCCCCGGGGTAACTTCTCTGTAATCACTGACCCCCATTTGTGAGGTACAGTGGTTCGCTAGGCCCTGATTTCTCATCGTGGTTCGTTGTTGGGCCGAACCACGTCAAGCCGGCTTTTGCCCTTGCACTCTATGGTAGATTTCTGACCTACCTGAGCCGACCGTTGGGCGCCCTTGTTACCTTTTTGAGGGCGTGGCGCCCCACCCAAACTGCCTACCTACCGGTGTCCATCCGAAGATGTAAGTGATACGAGTTCAAAAGGGCGGTGTTTCATCGTCGACTCGGAACTGGCCTAGCGGCCAGCCCTGGTAACGTCTCCCGCCTACGCTACACATTCGAGCTCATATCACAACGACAGGTTGCAGTAAAGCTCCACGGGGTCTTCGCTTTCAGCTGGAAGTTGACGGACTGTGCGCCGTCATGTAGGTTTCACCGGCTTCGACGCGGGGACAGTAGAGCTCTCGTTGGGCCTTCATGCAAGTCGCCAATTAAGCGACAAGGTATTACGCTACCTTAAGAGGGTCATAGTTACCCCCGCCGTTTAACGGTCCTTCGTTCCCTTGTAAGGGAGTTTCAGATACCGTCACTGGGCAGGATTCAGCGGCAATACGCATCCTTTCGGACTAGCTGCCACCTTTGTTTTGGTTAAACAGTCGGGGCTCCCTTGTCACTGCGACCAGCTCATCACTGAGCTGGCACCGCTTCTCCCTAAGTTACGCGGCTAATTTGCCGAGTTCCCTCGCGTCAATTAACGCCGACAGGCCTTGGACTTCTCATCCAGGGGCACCTGTGTCGGATCTTGGTACGATCGTTCCAGTTGTTTAGCACATCCATTTTCACGGGCACCAGGGATAGGCTGAAGGGGGCCTTCGCCCCCCTACTCGTGATTTCACCCGGTTCTCACCATTACGGTTCTTCCCAGGTTTATACACTTGAACAGATTGGCGCTCCTGTTCAGCATACCCCGATGCGTCAGGATGTGCGCAGAGACTGGCACGGTGCAGGAATATTAACCTGCTTACCCTTTTGACGTTCTCGATTAAGGAACGCCTTAGGATCGACTAACCCTCGACTGACGAACATTGTCGAGGAACCCTTGCCCCTACGGCCGAGCGGATTCTCACCGCTCTTTGCTGCTACTCCCACCAGGATCCTCATTCGAACGCGGTCCATTCGATCTCACGACCGAACTTCTACCCACGCACGACGCCCCCCTACCAGGTCACCTTTCGGTGCTCTCAAGTATCGGTAGCTGACTTAGCCCCGTCCATTTTCAGGGCCCTTGATCTTGACCGGTGAGCTGTTACGCTATCTTTAAATGGTGGCTGCTTCTAAGCCCACATCCCGGTTGTCTCTGACT
>DUKU01000103.1:785-7352 GCA_013329135.1 Thermoplasmata archaeon | reverse complement strand
GCCGATGTCGCGTTCGGGTTCGACTACAGCGAGAACTCCGAGGGCGTGCCTGTGATCTCGCTCGGGCTCAAGGGGGTCGTGTACTTCGACCTCATCGCGGAGGGGAACCCCGACACGGGCGGTCCGATGAAG
Organism: Thermoplasmata archaeon; assembly: GCA_013329135.1. Classification (GTDB taxonomy): domain Archaea; phylum Thermoplasmatota; class Thermoplasmata; order UBA10834; family UBA10834; genus UBA9653; species UBA9653 sp9653u. Next base: position 7,220 of record DUKU01000103.1, on the reverse strand, counting down.
GGAGAGGTGCACAGCGGCGAGGCGTCGTGGGTCCACAACCCCGCATGGAGGCTCGTCCAGGCCCTCTCGACCCTGGTGGACGCGGACCAGCGGCCCACGGTCGACGGGCTCTGGGACGATGTCAGGGAGCCGGACGAGGACGACCGGGAGCTGATCAGGAACGTGGCGCCCGGGTTCGACTCCGAGACCTTCCTCGACGACATAGGAGTCGCGAGGTTCAAGGGCGAGGGGACGAAAGAGGAGATGATCACGAAGTATCTCTTCGAACCCACGCTGAACATCGACGGGCTCATATCCGGGTACACCGACCAGGGCACGAAGACCGTCATCCCCAAGAGCGCGATGGCGAAGATCGATATCAGGACCGTGCCCGACATGACCATAGAGGGGACGAGGAAGAAGGTCATGGCGCACCTCCGCAGGAGGGGGTTCACCGACATCAGGATGCGGAACTACGAGGACTACCCGTGGTCGAAGGTGTCGCCCCGCGAGACCATCTCCAAGGCCTGCGTCGAGGCGATGAGGTACCACGGCAAGGAGCCGGAGGTGTGGCCGATGATGGCCGGCTCGGCCCCGTTCTATCTGTTCGACCAGGTGCTGGGCATCCCCTGGGGGGGTGTCGGCCTCGGGTTCGGCAGCAACGCTCACGCGCCGAACGAGTTCGCCGTCGTGAAGGGAATGCGCGACTTCGAGAAGAGCGTCATCACGGTCATGCACATATTCGCGACCCAAGGCGAGAGCGGGTCGGCGGTCCGCAAGTCTCGGCGCGCCCGGTGACTTGAGCGGGCACCTAACGGTTTTCGAACCGCACCGGTACGATATGCGGACCGGCAGTCCCCTTTTCGAATCGAAGACAACGGCGCTTCACGGACCGGTCGAAGGGCCGCACGGCCAGCGAGCCTGATGGTTGCGCGGCATCTTCACATGCGGGCGCAGACATTGTCCGGGTTTGAGCAATGCTTGGCCATGCGCCAACCCAGCCAGCATGCGCAAACTCATATGATTTATATAGCATGAAGCCCAATGCCCGCGCGGTATGGGGCCGGAGGAGCGACCATCGGCCACTTATCTAAGTGTAGGGGAATGATGGATATGAATCTGGGGATATCGAGAAGCGCGCTAGCGCTCTTTCTTGCGACTGCATTCCTATTCACGGCTGTCCCGCTGACCGTGGACACGCCTTCGCCCGTCGGCGAGGCAGAGGCGGCAGTCGGGGATGGCTATGTGAGAGTTGGATACATGAACATGGAGATCTCGTTCTGGAACCCTCTGACCATCAACATGGTCGAGGACTACGTGGCCTGCTACCTGATGTACAGCGCCCTGTGGACCTATGATGAGGACTGGTCCGGACCCGTGGGCGACCTCGCCCTGGAGTGGGACCAGAATGTGATGGCCGACGGTTCGATGGAGACCTATGTCCGGATAACTGACAACGCTTACTTCAGGAACATGGGCGACATCGAGAGCACGAGCCAGAAGCTCACCGCCTACGATGTCGCGTGGTCGTTCAACATGATTTCCAACTACACGGGCTACACCTTCGACTGGTACCTGAGGGACATAGACCACATCGAGGTGCTCAGCGACACCGAGATCATCATCAACACGACCTATGAGAAGGCCACCCTGATCGATGACTTGTCCGGAGTGCCGATCCTGTGCGAGGACTACTGGAGCCAACTCGGCTCGCCGGTGGCGAAGGCCATGCCGCCCGAGGACCAGTTCGGGACCGGGCCGTTCGTGTTCGAGGCCTTGCTGGCGAACAGCTGGTATGCGTTCAAGACGGCTCCCAACTACTACGGGGACGACGAATACGCCGGTGAGAGGACCGTCGACATACCCGGCATCATGTACATCGTCTACACCGACGTCAACTCCATCGCGCTCGGCCTCAACTCTGGCGACGTCGACGTGGTGAACCTCGGAGGGAGCGTCAACACCTACCAGGAAACCCTCGGCGTCGGCACCAGCCTCGACATCGACAAGTACGCAGTCTCTGAGCCCGGCATATGCGATGTCGCCATCAACGCGATACCGGACTTCTGGGATGTGAAAGGTTACTACGACAGCAAGCTCTTCCTGAGGGACCCTGCAATCAGGAAGGCGATTATGATGACCCTCGACAAGAGTTACATCGTGGGCACCCTCCTGGATAACCTGGCTGAGCAGGCCGCATCCGTGGTCCAGCCCGGCCAGTGGCAGGCGGACATCGACGAATACGCCTTCGACCCGGCAGCCGCTAGACTCATCCTGATTGCGGCCGGCTACAGCGCTGACAGCGACGGCAACGGCCTCCTTGAGGCCACAAGTTCATCTATGGCAGTACAAGAGGGATGGTGCGAGGTCGGAGACGAGCTCTCAGGGATAAGATGCGAGGCCCCCGACACGGACCAGACATACTATGCCATAGCCCAGAATTGGGTCCCGGATGCCGCAGTTGCTGGCATCGGGCTAGTCGCCGCCCAGAGGTCAGAAGGTATCATGACCTCCAAGGCCTGGTACCTGTCCGACTATGACGTATGGGTCTGGCACTGGGGCTGGGGACCTGAGCCGATCGGCGCCGCGCTGACGTGCTGGCTGACCGAGGAGCTCAGAGAAGGCGGATACAACTGCCAGGGCCCGATGGGCGAGTGGTGGGTCCACGGCGCCAGCGACGAAGCCATCGATGAGAGCACTGGCGAGCTGTACACGGAGAACTACACCACGAGCCCGTTCGTCGATGCAGCTATGATTGAGGAGTTCGACATGACCAACGAGAGTTTCACCGGTTTCTCCTCGTTCGACCAGAACATCTCAATTGCGCAGAGGACCATCGACCCGGATGAGAGGAAGGTCATCCTCGATAGGCTGCAGCAGGTGATTTACGACTCATACACCGAGAACCCGCCGTACTACGACCTTGGCCTCTATGGCGTCAGCAACGCCAACTTCAGAGGCTGGGGCAACTGGTCGGAACACAACGGGCGCCCGATAACTTCGGACCTGCTGTGGGTATGGTTCGACCTCGTGCCGGCGGACAACCTCACGCCGGAGTTCACGAGCCCACTCTCGACGGAGTACCAGGCATTGGTCGGAAGTGAATTCATCGTGACGGTGCAGGTCAAGGACGTCGACGGCGACCCGATCGAAGTCAACTGCTCGTGGGGAGACGGTGACGTGGAGCTCCCCGAAGAGCTCCTAGGCGACACCACCGTAGCGACGGAAATCACCTTCACGCACACATACGACGCTGAGGCCTCCGACCTGCTCCTTAAGATCTCCGCCTGGGACGGGCAGCAGAACCATGAGATCTCGACCTCTGCCCTGGTGGACGCCGTCACGGAGCTCGACTACGGCCCGGTCTTCGTGTCCGGCTCGCTTGTGGGAACACCTGCATCCCCGGTCTACGTCGACCAGGCGGTCGAGTGGAGCGTCTCCGCCAGCGACGCGGAGACCGACGAGACGGGAGAGCTCAAGTTCACGTGGGACTGGGATGACGACACCTACGACGTGGGCACGCAGACGCCGACGGAGCTCGGAGGCGTCGTGACGGACACGCAGACCCACACCTGGACTGAGGGTGGGACCAAGGAGGTGCGAGTGTGGATATACGATGGCTACGGAGACGACGAGGCGAGCGTAATCCACAACGTCTCCGCCCTGAAGACTTACACGGTGCTAGAGGACACCGCTCCGTACAGCCTCTCGGTATCGGACATCTCATGGAGGCCTGGCAGCTGGGTCCCGATCGCCGGCACGGCGATCGATGACGACCCCGGCACGCTGACGTTCACATGGGTGTGGGACGACGACACGTTCAACGTGACCGAGGTCGACAACACCAACCCAGGGAGCACCGTGAGCAACTCCGTGATGCATACGTGGGCAGCTGACGGTGATTACCCCGTCACCCTATGGGTCGACGACGGCGAGGATGGACACAACATGTCCGTCACGACGACCGCGGTGATATCATCCACCGCGAACGCCAAGCCGACCGCCCTCAGCCTAGTCCAGGACCCCGACCCCGGATGGGTTGACGAGGATATCACCTTCACCGCATCCGCGAACGACGGCAACGGGGACGCACTGACGATGACGCTCGAGTTCGGCGACGGAGAGCTAGCTGTCGCCACCACTGAGGGTGGGACGACCGCGGCGCAGACCGTGACCTTCACCCACACCTACACGACCGAGGGACCGTTCTCGGCGACTCTGTATGTGGACGACGGGACGGACAACACCTCGCTGGCATCCGTCACCGTCAGGGTGAACCTGAACTCGCCGCCCGAGATTAGTCTGCAGTCATCGTTCAACACGGCGTACAACACTACCTTCGAGATGGCACCCATGGAGGTCAGCGACGCCGACGGCGACGTGGTGACGGTCTGGTACGATTGGGGAGACGAGACGCCGATGACCATGGGAGACGCGGAAGACCTCTACTCGGCGACGCACGTGTACAAGGCGATAGACACCTTCACCGTGACGGTGTATGCGGACGATGGAACCGGGCTTGAGGGCCACAACAAGAGCGCGACTGTGCCCGTGACTGTCAGCGAGGGCAACTTCAGGCCGCAGGTTACCAACCTGGTCAAGTCCCCCGCAACCAGTATGCACTATGTCGGTGACGTCATCACCTTCACCGTGACATTCATCGACACCGAGGGCAACAACGTCACCGTGCGCATCGTGTTCGACGACGGGACCAGCGACGAGGAGACGGTCGACACCGAGCCGATGATAGCGTCGACGGTGAACTTCACGCATGCGTATGAGGAGGTCAAGGACTTCGTCGTCGTCGCGAGCGTCACGGACGGAGAGGACCACTCCAACATGACGGCCCACTCCAGGCCCATGGATGTACAGGTTCTGAGCCAGCCGTCTGAGACGAACTGGCTGCTCATCGGCGGGATATTCCTGCTGATAGTGGGCGTGATTGCGGTCGCGGTCCTCCTCATGAAGAGGAAGAAGGGGGCTCAGCCCGCGGGCGATGCTGGAATGGAAGGCATGGTCGACCCGGAGAACCCGCCTCCCCCGAACTGAACGCGGACGACGACGCAAACCACTTGACAAACCACTTACACACCCTTTTGTAGAAGGGCGTGACCGGATGGATGGCGACAGTCACTACGGGACAGGTTCGGAACTGAGATACTACCGTACTACCAGAGGGTGAACACTTGGCTTCATTCAGACGCGTGCTCGCGAAGCGGATATTCAACGCGTTCATAACGATATTACTGATCATGCTGGTCAATTTCATGCTCTTCAGGGTCATGCCTGCCGACCCCGTGGACATGATGACCCCCAGGGATCCGTCCACACCTCCAGAGGTGAGAGATAGGAACATCGAGGTCTGGGGTTTGAACGAGCCCCTCTATGTGCAGCTCATCTTGTACTTCGTCGGGACTTTCACAGGTGAATGGGGTATATCGTTCTGGTACGAAGACGATGTCACTAATGTGTTAAAGGATGCTATAGGTTGGACGTTATTGCTGCTGGGGATTTCGTCTGCGCTGACATTCATCATAGGTATCATCCTGGGCAAGTACGCCGCCCGGAAGAGGGGGAAGCCCGGGGATGTTGCGGTCACCTCCTTCGGCCTGTTCTTCTACGGCATGCCGATCTTCTGGTTCGGGATCATCCTCATGGTCATATTCGTGAGCTGGATCCCCCTATTCCCGACGGGGAACTACATATCGCCTGGCGTCTCACCGGAATGGTCCCTGACGGTGATTGGTGACATCCTGTGGCACCTGGCCCTGCCTTGTGCCACCCTTACGATAGGATCCATCGCAGGCATAGTGCTGATACAGAGGAACTCGCTCATAGACGTCCTGACCGAGGAGTACATAGTCCCCGCCTACGCCAAGGGCCTGACCGAGAAGGAGGTCATGAAGCACCACGCGACGCCGAACGCGAGGCTTCCCGTGGTGACTACCCTGGCCATGGACACCGCGTTCATCCTGGGAGGCGCGTTCCAGATAGAGGTCGTGTTCAGCTACAAGGGCCTGGGATGGGTGACCATAGACGCAATCAACAAGCAGGACTACCCGATCCTCCAATTCGTGTTCCTGATAGGCGGGGTCGCGGTCGTGATCGCGAACCTGGTGGCGGACCTCGTGCTGGTCAAACTCGACCCGAGGGTGTCGATTACCTGATGGTGGTACCATGAAGTTCGAGAAAAAGTTCGAATCGGGCACGAGGAGACTACTGGCATTCAACCCGTTGCTCGCTGACAAGGCTGGCCTCAGCATGAGGAACCTCGGCAAGATCACCGACCTCTTCATGGCGACTTGGATGGGGAAGGTGGGCATGGCGATAATCATGTTCTTCCTGGGCATAGTGGTGGTCGCCACGCTGTTCATCCCGTATGACCCCACCGCGTACAGCACCGACTCGTTGTTGGACGCAAGCCTCGAACACCCGTTCGGGACGGATTGGCAGGGG
>DUKU01000103.1:0-559 GCA_013329135.1 Thermoplasmata archaeon | reverse complement strand
GGGGCTCGCCTCCGGCTACTGGGGAGGGTGGAGGGACGAGGCTATAATGAGGGTCAACGACGTCTTCCTCTCAGTCCCGTGGCTCGTCCTGATGATCGTGATCTCGGCCATCTGGGGCTCCCAGAGCCTCGTCAGCGTCATAATAGTCATCGGGGTCACGGGCTGGTCCACTACGGCGAGGATCGTGAGGTCGCAGGTGCTCTCCCTCAAGTCGAGGCAGTTCGTCGAGAGGGCGAAGGCATTGGGCGCAGGGGATTGGCACATCATAAAGAAACACATATTCCCCAATGTCGTGCCCCTGATATTCGCCAACGCCATCCTGACCATTGCGATATCCATCCTCTCCGAGAGCACGCTCAGCTTCCTCGGCCTCGGGCCGCAGGATGTGGAGACCTGGGGCAGGATACTGGAGGACGCGTACAACAGCGACGTTGCGCTCGCCGGCCCGTACCCGTTCATCATCATGCCCGGCCTATGCATCGTCGTGGTCGTCCTCGGATTCACGTTCATAGGGTATGCGATGGACGAGGTCCTGAACCCGAAGCTCAGGAAACGATGA
>DUKU01000018.1 GCA_013329135.1 Thermoplasmata archaeon | reverse complement strand
GATTTGAACCCACGGCCTCTTGCTTGCGAAGCAAGCGATCTTCCGCTGATCTAACGGCCCCTGTGATGGTCCGGGAGAAAAGCCGGCCTATTTCTACCTTTGCTCACGAAACAATCTTGAGGATGTTGTCAACGGTCTGACCAGTTGTGCCCAGATAGGCTCTCGGGTCCAGCGCCGCGTCTATCTCAGCCTCCGACAGGAGCGAGGTGACGCCCTTGTTGGCCATGAGGTGCGATTTGAACTCCTCGCACTCGCGCTGCGACTCCATGCTGCACTTCCTGATGAGCTCGTGGGCGTCCTGCCTACCCATCCCCTTCCCCACGAGCGCGAGTATGACCGACTCGGCCATGATGACGCTGCCGGCCCTGGACAGGTTCCGTCCCATCTGCTCCTTGTTGACCACCAATCCCGAGAAGAGCTTCGTCATCTTCGCCAGCATGTCGTCCATGAGTATGAACGAGTGCGGAACGAAGAACCGCTCGGCGGATGAGTTGGTCAGGTCCCTCTCGTGCCACAGGATGGCGCTCTCGAAGGACGGGGACATGAACCCCCGGACTATCCTCGCGAGCCCGCAGACGTTCTCGGCGGTCACCGGGTTCTTCTTGTGCGCCATCGTCGAGCTCCCCACCTGGTTGTTCTCGTCGAATGGTTCGGAGACCTCGGCGATCTCGCCCCTCTGCAGGTTCCTGACCTCGGTGGCGAACTTCTCTATGGAACATGAGATGTTGCAGAGCACGGACATCAGCTCGACATACCTGTCCCTGGCGACTATCTGGGTGGGGCCATCCTCGACCCCGAGGCCCAGCTCAGCCATGACTGCCTTCTGGATGTCGACCGCCTTCGGGCCGAACCCGGCGCCCGTGCCGACCGCGCCGCTCATCTTGCCCACGAGTATCCTGGTCGAGCACTCCTTCAGCCTCTGCTGCTGGCGGTGGATCTCGAGCGCGTAGTTGCCGACCTTGAGCCCGAACGTGATAGGGAGGGCGTACTGGCCGTGAGTCCTGCCGACCATGATCGTGTCCCTGTTCTCTCTTGCCTTCTGCGCGAGGACCTTCCTGAATTCCGCCAGGTCCTTCTCGAGGAGGTCGATGGCATCCTTGATCTGTAGGGCGGCGGCCGTGTCCAGTATGTCATTGGATGTCGCTCCTACGTGGACGTACTTGCCGCTCTCGCCACACTGCTCGCTCAGGGCCCTGATCAGGGCCGTGATCTCGTGGTTGATCTTGGCGTCAATCTCCTGCACGCGTGCGAGCTTGACGTACCTGGTGGAGGCGGTCTTCTTGACGATGTCCGCATGGTCCTGCTTGACGTTGCCGACCTTTGCGTGCGCCATGGCGAGGGCGGCCTCCACGTCCAGCAACCTCTGGAGCCTGTTCTCCTCGTCGAATATGGCCTTCATCTCGGGCCGGCCGTATCTGAAATCCAATGGACAGACTGGCATGGGTTCTCCTCCCCTCGGCAGTAGATAATCCCAGGGGAGATAATGTTTTCGCGCCTGGAGGACGTCGCCTCTGGCTTCGGCCTACTTATCAGCGCTGATAACCTGAAGAGAACCTGCTTAAATGCTGCAGGGGCTCATTCCACCAGAGCGGACATGACCCCTGAAGAGAAGTCCATGGAAGTCTCGAAGCTCCTGGCGGATGGGTATTCGCAGAAGATACTCGCCTACACCTATGCGTCGCCTATGTCTGCCCAGAGGCTGAGCAAGGTGTGCAGGATCCCCATAGCCGCATGCTACAGGAGGATCCACGAGCTAGAGCAGGCCGGCCTCGTCACGATAGACCGCGAGAAGGAGGTCTACAAGGGACGCAAGGTCAGGCTGTACAAGTGCAAGCTCAAGACCGCGTCGATAAAGTTCCAGAACGGCAGGTTCGTCACGAAATACGATACCTGGCCCGAGAACGGAGGCCCGGAGGAGAACCCCTCTCCCGAACTGCCCCTCCCGGTGCTCGACCCCAGCTCAGCCTGACCCGGGTCCCCTTCTGTCCAGCTCGTTGTTCACGAGCGTGATGCAGTGGTCCGCGTGGTAGCTGATCGGCCCCAGGGAGACCTTCTTCGGCTCGTAGTCCATGAGTATCTCCTCCTCCTCGGGCGTCAGGTCCTGGTCGTCCCCGAGGACGAAGGTGCAGTCGGGACCGAACTCCGCGTCCCTGATGTCCTCCCCGTCCTCCTTGAGGTAGTAGATCTTCGATTCCTTGGATATGTTGGACAGGACCTCCCTGTAGTTCCTTTCTGAGACGTATATGCCCGGAGAGCACTTCCTCTCGCCCTCGCCCTTCTGCAGAAGGGCGTTCCTGATGAGCGCGGCCGTGCTCCGCTCGTCGGGGTTGAGATACTTGACCTCGGACCCGTCGATCCTGACGGTCTTGGGCGGGTTAGGCTCGCCCAGCAGCATGAGGGCGATCTCCACATCCTTCCTGATGGCGTGCGAGAGGAAGAACGCCGAGTTGACACACCTGAGCAGTATGTCGAGCCTGCCTGTGGATCCACAGAGGTCGTCCAGTTTGAAGTCGGCTGATGTTATGGCCCGGTGGCCTAGTACGACGAACTTCCTCATCGTCAGGCCTCCTTCGCGGATATGTCCATGCCTTTGAACTGTTTCATGAGTTGCCGCCTCATCTTCCTGTTGCCCATGAAGCCCTTCATGGCTTTCTTGGACATGTTGTACTGCTTGATGAGCTCCTTGACGTCCTTGGGCGTCGTGCCGCTCCCCCTGGCTATCCTCATGACCCTGGAGGACTTGATGAGCTTCGGGTCCTCGAGCTCCTCATCGGTCATCGAGTCCATGATGACCCTGAACCTCTGGAGCTTCTCCTGGGTGGCCTCCATGTCCTGGTCCTTTATCTTGTCCGCGAAGCCCGGGAGCATGGATGTGATCTTCTTGAGCGGGCCCATGCCCTGGAGCATCTCCATCTGGTCGTACATGTCCTTGAGCGTGAACTTGCCTGAGAGCATCTTGCGGGCGGCCTCCTCGGCCTTGTCCTCGTCCATGACCTCGCTCGCGCTCTCCATGAGCGATCTTATGTCCCCCATGCCGAGCATCCTGCTGATGAACCTGTCAGGGTCGAATTTCTCGAGGTCCTCGAGGTGCTCGCCCACGCCTATATAGCATATCGGAGCGCCGGTCTCGGCCACTGCGCTCAGGGCGCCACCGCCCTTGGCGGTGCCGTCGAGCTTCGTGATGACTACCCCGGTGAGGCCGACGGCGTCGTGGAACGCCTTCGCCTGTGGTCCCGCCTGCTGGCCCGTCTGGGCGTCCAGGACTAGTATCTTCTGCTCGGCGTCCACGGTCTTGGCGACATCCTCTATCTCCCGGATGAGGTCGTCCTCGAGCGAATGCCTGCCCGAAGTGTCGAATATGATGACATCGTACCCGTCGAACTCCTTCATCGCCCTCTTGGCGATCTTCGTCGCGCTCTTCTCCTTGGGGTCGCCGAACACGGGCACATTGATCATCGCGCCGATCTGAGTCAGCTGGTCGTAGGCTGCAGGCCGGTGCACATCCGCCGCGACGAGCCCGACCTTCATCCCCCTCTTGTGCAGGTCCTTGGCTAGCTTGCCCGAGGTGGTCGTCTTGCCCTGCCCGTACAGGCCGACCATCAGTATCCTCTGGGGCTTGGCCGGGATCTCCTTCCCCTTTCCCAGGATCTTGACTAGCTCCTCGTACACGATCCTTATGACATGCTCCCTGGGGCTCATCCCCGCCGGAGGCTTCTCTGTCAGGGCACGGTCCTCGAGCTCCTTCGTCATCTGGAGCACGAGCTTGACATTGACATCGGCCTGGAGCAACGCCCGTTGGACGTCCTTGACGACCTCCTTGACCAGCTTCTGATCGACGTGCGAGGCGCTCGCTATCTTCTTTATCGCGTCTCTGAGCGCGCCACCGAGCCCTTCCAGTACCATCTCAATCGACCTTCGCGCTAACGCTACAGTGTGGATAAATATGTTGTGCAGTCGCTCCTATAGGAACAAAAAAAGGGAAGGGAAGGGCTAGCCTTGTCAGAAGGGATGGGATGCACTCTAACAACTAGCCCAAAATTTCCCGAGTGATATATTGGTGGTGCACTATTTAAACTTGTCGAGCGGCGGCTTAAATACCTTGCGCGTCCCAGGGCACCCCTAAGGATGCATAGCCAGCATAGCGTCCAGGAAACGTCGCTTTTCATACTGGCGCGTACCCCTTGTTCCGGTGCTGCATGTGCAGGTCACATGTACCCGGATTTCTGGAGGACCATGATGTCCTCGGTGCTGAGCTTCTCGCCGCTCTTGAACTTGTCGAAGATCATCTCGGCCTCCTTCTTCACGGAGTCATCGTCCTTCTCCTTCCGTGCCTTGCGGGTCTTGTCCCTGATGCCGGATATGATCTTGTCGAAGTCGTGGACCTGCCTTATGTGCTCGATATGCTCCCTGTGCTCCTCGTCGGCGGTGAGCTTCGCCTCGATGAACTTCTCCTGGGCGTCGTCCGCCTCCTTCCTGAGCCTGTCCGCCTCCTCGTAGAGCTTGAGCATCGCGTCGTGTTCTGCCTGGGCCTTCTCGGCGAGTTCGGAGACCTGCTTGTGGAATCCCTCGGCGTTGTCCTTCGCGTCGCGGGCGTCCTTCTCAGCCACCTTGACCTCGGTGAACTGCTCCGACTCCTTCTCCATGGTCTTGATCCTGTTGGATAGCCCGCCGATCTCCTCCACCAACGCCCGCTCCTTCTCGGCGCTGAGGACGGAGGTCATGTGCCTCTTCTCGAGCGCCCTGAGCTCCGTCTTGAGCTTCTTGATGGACAGGCCGCTCCTGGGCATCTTCTCGCGCTTGAGGTCCATGACCTTGTCGCTGAACTCGTTGAACTTCCGGTTCCACTCGTCCCTCTTGACCTTGACCTCTCTGACTTCGGCGTTGAGCTTGTCCCTTGTCTCGCGCCGGCCGTTGGCCTCCTCTATGAGCTTCCTGACCTGAGAGTTGAGCTGGTCCCTCTTGTCGGCCCATTCCCTGGTCTTCTCGTTGAGCTCGTCCCG
>DUKU01000143.1:4140-11838 GCA_013329135.1 Thermoplasmata archaeon | reverse complement strand
GCCGTTCACGGTCTGATCCACGTTTGCTGGCACTGATAGTCAGGCCTGAGAATTGGGCGCCAACCCTTATTACTTCAGGTTCTGGATTGGCCTTTGAGGCCACCGAGCGCAGGCTCCACAGGGCTACCTCCGCCCAAGGGTGCGGCATTGGCTCTGCTCCGGAGCCGCTTGAGGCGCCTCAGCGGATGGGTGAGGATGCCTGCAGACGAAGCTGGCCTGAAGAAGGCCATGAGGAAGAACCCGCACCTCCTTGAATACGTCCAGGAGTTCGTCAGCAGACACAGGTCGCCTCCTGAGTTCCACCCCGTGGTCGAACGCAAGATGGGGGACGAGCAGCAGGTCAACGTGATCTACCCGATAGGCGACCCGCTCTTCGTCCATGTGTTCTCGACAGGGAGCATACCCATCAGCTACAAGTCCGTGCAGCCGCCAATGACGCCGGACCTGCAGCCCAAGTACAGAAAGGTCATCCAACAGGTCTACAACAAGGCCGTCTACATGGACCCGCACGAATCTGTGGTGGAGTTCGAGAAGAATCTCCTGCAGCTGATAGACGCCTCGACAAAGATCTCCGAGAGCAGCACGGATGGCGACGGCAAACGCATCTTCGGCGACCTTTTCACGGAGCCAAAGATATTCGTCACCCAGCACGAGCAAGACCTGATCAAATACCACGCGAAGCTGGCGATTGTGCTATCAGGACCCCTTGAACCACTCCTCAGAGACCCATACATCGAAGATATCCACTGCATCGGACACGACAACGTCTCCATCGTCCACAAGATATTCCAGGCGATGCCGACCGATGTGAAGTTCGAGTCGATGGAGGAACTCGACAACTATGTCCGGGCCTTGAGCGAGAGGATAGGCAGGCCGGCGTCGATGGCTAGGCCGATAGTGGACGGGACGCTCCCTGACGGTTCCCGTATCAACCTCATCTACGCCGACGATGTGAGCGTCAAAGGCCCCAGCTTCTCCATCAGGAAGTTCGCCGAGGAACCGATAAGCATAACCCACCTGATCGAATGGAACACCATCAGCGCCCAGGAGGCTGCGTACATATGGCTCTGCCTGGAAGAAGGCATGAGCATATTCTTCTGCGGGGAGACGGCGTCGGGCAAGACGACGACCATGGGCGCGGCCCTCCCATTCATCAAGTACGACAGCAAGGTCTACACGGCCGAGGACACTATCGAGATGCAGGTGCCACACAAGGTGTGGCAGAGGTTGGCAACGCGGGACTTCGGCCCTGAGGAGAGCAGGGTAGACACGTTCTCACTGCTCAAGGCCGCCCTGAGGTCTAGGCCGAACTTCATCATAGTGGGAGAGATCAGGGGCAAGGAAGGGAGCGTTGCGTTCCAGGCCATGCAAACGGGCCACCCCGTCCTGTCCACGTTCCACGCGGCGTCGACGAGGAAGCTCATACAGAGGTTCACCAGCGACCCCATCAATGTGCCCATCACTTTCATAGACAACCTGAATGTCGCGTTCTTCCAGGCAGGCGTGTACAGGGAAGGGAAATTCCTGAGACGGACAATGTTCATTGATGAGATCGTCGGGTACAACGAGGCGCTGGGCGGGATCATGACCCGGACCATCTTCCTGTGGAACGCCGCGGACGACTCTCACATGTTCAAGGGGATGAACAACTCCTACATCCTCGAGGAGAAGATCGCGGTCAAGAGGGGCTACAGTGACAAGAGGAAGATATACGGTGACCTGGCCCTGAGGACCAAGATACTCGAAGAGATGGTCGCCAGGAAGATATTCAAGTACGAGAAGGTGGCGGAGATAACCAAGGAGTTCCAGAAGAAGGGGGTGAGCGGCCTACCGTTCCCCGTGTAGGTCCTCCATGGCTGCGAGCAAGATGAAGCGTCTCTACCAGTCCCTCGATATGCCCGTTGAGAAGTACTTCACGAGATACGCCCTCCCGCTCGTGATAGCGGGCATCGGCGCGACTGCCCTGCTGGTCTTCCTGTTCCCCGAACTGGCGGCCGATGGACTGTTCAAGTATGTGTTCCTGGCAATCCCCGTCCTCTTCTCGGTAGTGGCAGTAATATACCCGATGCTACAGGGTGAACGGAAGAAGGTCCAGATAGAGAGGAACATGCACCTGTTCCTCGTCAGGATGAGCGTCCTCTCGACATCGAAGCTGCCAAGGAAGAAGATGCTCGAGATCCTTTCGAAGGTCAAGGAATATGAAGCGCTCAGCCTTGAAATCGAGAAGATCTACAAGCTCATGGAATACTGGAACATGGGCCTTTCGGATGCCGCGAGGACCGTCTCCCGCAAGACTCCCTCGCCGATGCTGGCAGATTTCCTCGACAGGCTCGCGCACTCATCCGATGCGGGCGAGGACCTCGAGGAGTTCCTCACCAAGGAGCGGGAGGTGTCCATGAGCGTCTACATCAACAAGTACGAGACGGCGCTCAAGGACCTCGACCTGCTGAACGAGATATTCGTCGCCGTGCTGATATCCCTGATGTTCATCCTCGTGTTCGTCGCGCTCCTGCCCGTGTTCGTGGACATATCCATCACCCTCATTCTTCCGGGCGTCGCGCTGCTGTTCGTCATCGTCGAGGGGATGGTGCTGTATCTGGTCAAATCGCTGCTTCCATCGGACCCCATATGGCACAACATCAAGGGGCAGACCGAGATCGACAAGGTGATGAAGTCCGTTCTTCCGGCGACATACGCGGCCTGCATCGGGTTCGCCGCCTTCGGGTTCCTGACGGGCTTGCCCCTGATGCTCATAGTCGCGCTTGTCGTCACACCGCTCCTGTATCCAGGGTTCATGATAAGGAGGGAGGAGAAGCGGGTCAGGGCCAGGGACGAGAACTACGACTCGTTCATGAGGGCCGTGGGCAGCTACGCGGCATCTGCTGGCTCCGCGGTCACAGATGGCGTCGGCAGGCTGAGCAAGCATGATTTCGGGGAGCTCTCGGAAGGCATAGTGATCCTGTACAAGCGCCTGCTCACCAGGATAGACCAGATACGCGCCTGGAACCTATTCGCGGCCGAGAGCGGGAGCAACCTGATCTCCAAGTTCACGGAGATGTATGTCGTCGGCCTGTCCGTGGGCGGGAAGGTGGACAAGGTCATCGACATCATCAGCGACAACTTCGTGAAGCTGATGGGTGTCAGGCGCAAGAGGTACCAGTCATCCGACAACATGCTGGGCACATTGTATGGGATGTCCGTCGGCATAACGTTCACCTTGTTCTCCGCGCTGAGCCTGATGCAACTCCTGAACATCATGAACGAGCAGTTCGCGCTCTCCCAGACGACGATCAACCTGCCCATCGCGCTGAAGCCATTCGACCTGGGCCTGGCTGAGGCGGTCTTCCTGCTCATCATGCTCGTGCACTCGCTCATATCCGCGAACCTCGTCTCCTTCGCCGGCGGGAGCCACAAGCACAGTTTCTACATCAACTTCGCAATCATAACATGGATCAGCACTGTGACGGCCATCGTCACACAGTTGATGCTCGACAAGGTCCTGAACCTCTCCTGAGGGAGAAAGGTGAGCGTCCGTCTGCGGTCCATGGCTGGCCTGAAGAGGTTTGGCCACCGAATCTTGCCTTTCGCAGTCGTCCTCTGAGAGAACGCGCATGGGCCAGCCTCTGGACAGGTTCTGACGGACGCTTGATCCGACTATCCTTAGCGCTTTTCATAAGCGTTTGGCAAGGAATCTCCGCACTGAGAATCGGTCGAGATTCTCTTCCCCACCCCGTGTCCGGACAACTGGTGTCGTTTCGCTGCACTTGACGCACATGATAGTCAGGCGCGAGAATTGAGCACCAAACCTTATGAGTGGATAGACCTGATTTTGACATATGGCCACCGTGAGTAGGACGGCGCTCACGAGCACGATGCTCGTTGTTCTGCTCCTCCCGATGACGCTCATGGTCCTGCTCCAAGGACCGCCGGCGCCGTCCGCTCACGCATTTCCCATAGACGATTTCGGGGACAGCATCAGACTCACTTTCGACCAAGCCATATCGACCAACATATCCTCCAGCGTGGATGACGACGGCAATATACACGTCGTGTGGGAAGACCATAGGTCCGGGGCCGGGGACATCTACTACATGAAGCTGGACGACGAAGGCAACAAACTCACCAACGACGCAAAGATATCCAACGACACTACCGCATCCCGGAATCCATCGGTGGCAGCTGACTCGGACGGGCACATATACATCGTGTGGGAGGATGTGGACAACGGCTCGTCTGAGCTATTGTTCGCGAAGCTGTGGTACTACGAGGGCAACATCACGTTCCAGGAGAATGGACTCCAGGTATCGGACAGCGACCCTGCGAACTCGACTGAACCGGACATCGCCGTTTGCCAGGACGGCAACCTAGCCTTGGTTTGGACCGACGCGAGACACGAGGCTGGAGACGGCAATCTGGAGATCTACTACAAGCGCCTGAGGGAGGCTGGGACGTCCCTCACACCTGACACGCGCGTGACCGGGGACGTCGGACGGTCGGAACACCCGAGACTCGACACAGACGCTGACGGGATGAACCACATCGTCTGGTACGATTTCAGGGACTCCAGCAACGGCCTGGTGATCAACCACGGCGTGTTCTACAGGAAGGTCATGATGGACGGCACCCCGCTGACATCCGAGACGAGGATCACCTTCGCGTCGCCTCTGTCAAGGCCCGACATAGCGATAGACACCGACGGGAACGCGCACGTGGTATTCGATGACGACCGCTACGCGAGCTTCGACATATTCTACACGCTCCTCGACCCAGACGGGAACACGCTAGTGGACGACAGGAACATCTCACCCAAGGACGACACCGAATCCAGATATCCCAGGATAGCCCTGAGCGACTCCAACGCCGTCGATGTCGTGTGGCAGGACCAGACATCCGACCGATGGGCAATCCACTACTCCGCGATGAACTACAACGGCGAGATCGAGGTCTACGACCAGGGGCTGACTTCCGATACGGTCGGGAATGCCACCATCCCTATAGTGATGTGTGCGAACGACAACAACACCCTCGTGCTCTATGTGGGTGATTACCCGAACATGGAGGCATTCTTCTCGAGGACTCACAGACCGGATCCGGCGGTGCTCGCGGGGGGGGTCTCCTTGTCATCCACCCAGCCAATGGTCGGGACCACCGTCTGGGTCAATGTGACCGTATGGAACCTCGAAGGGGACTCTCTCACCGACCTGGCCGTCTGCCTCATGATCGACTCGGTGGCGGTCGAAAACGCCACGGTGGCCTACCTGGCAGCCGGGCACTCATCCATCGTCGGCTTCTCGCACATGGCGGCCGAAGGCGAGACTGTGGTGACTGTGGCAGTCGACCCCGACCAGGCCATAAGGGAGACATTCGAGACCAACAACCAGCAGTCGGTCCCGATGCTCGTCCGGACACCCGGAGTCACTCTGACATCCGATGTCGGTAGCCAGTCTGCCGAGCCCGGCGAGACCGCCATCTTCAACCTCACGATCACCAATGAAGGCAACACGGCGTTCTCATTCTGCCTGTCGAACTCCGAGCCAGAGAGCGGTTGGATCATTGACCTGGGTGGCTCGCCTGAGGGCATCTACACTGTCCCCGCAGGCTCGTCGACCGTGGCTACTGTTGAGGTCACGGTCCCCGAGGACGAGACGCCTGGAGCGCGTGCGTTCTCCGTGCTCGCCACATGTGTGGAGAGAAGCTCAGTCAACGACAGCGTCACCCTCATGGTGGATGTCGTCAGGTTCGGCGAACTCATGGTCGTATCGCCCGATGGAGGGGACGTCGAGCCGACAATCCCTGAGGTGTACACGTTCACGGTCTCGAACTCGGCCAACTCCAACGAGACCTTCGCGGTTTCCGCCTCAGACCTCCTCGGATGGGACCTCGTCGCTTCCCACGACGAGTTGGAACTCGCACCCGGTGAGGAGGCCGAGGTGTCCGTGCTCGTGACGCCTGCTAGGTACGATCCCCCGGGCACGCTCAACACACTGACGCTGACCCTGTCATCTATGAACCTTACATGGAACATCGGCGAGGGGAAAGTCCTCATGATTGTGGGGCATCACTGGGAGGTCGATGCCGGGCTGACGGACCAGGCGTTCCTCAACATGTCGGTGCCGGACGAGAGGGAGGTAAGGTACACCCTCGATGTGACGAACCTAGGCAACTCCGATGACGTGTTCAGACTGAGTCTGTCGGGCATCGACGGGCTCTGGGCCGTTCTGAACACCACCTATGTGTTCCTCGAGGCAGGTGGCGAGCAGCACGTCTACCTGTCCCTCACACCAGGCGCAGACGTGCTCGCAGGCGCGTACGCGTTCAATGTGACTATCGTGTCGGAATCGGACAGCAGCGCGACCGAAACTCTGGAGATGGGCGTGTCCGTGTTGCCGTTCTACGACATCTCAGTATCAGCCGACTACTCACAAGTGAGCCTCCGCCGGGGAGAGACTGCATATGTGAACCTGACGGTCTGGAACATCGGCAATTCGGCAGATGTCGTCGATCTGTACGCGTACGTGGACGACCTCAACACGACGACGGCGACAGTTGGAGGCGAGGTGGTGGTTCTGGAGGCGGGGAACGCCGTCCTCTTCGCGCTGGAGCCCGGGGAGTCTGCCACGATCATGCTGACGATACCGGTCCCTGACGACGCTGAGAGCGGCCTGCGCGAGCTGTACATCGACCTCAGCTCCATGACCGACCCCAGCGTCACGGCATCTCAGGCCGTCAGCGTGTTGGTCGAGGAGGACCCGTCTTGGCTCAGCCTGTGGATCATACTGATCATAGTCGGCGCAGCCGCGGCCGTCGTGGTCCTCGTCGTGTTCCTGATCCTCAGGAAGAGGAGGGCAGAGGAGGCCGCGAGGGAGGAGGAGCAGCGGAAGATGCAGGCTAGGAGGAGGCCGCCGGGGCCCCCGAGGGCCAAACCGAAAGCGCCGTGACGGTGTGCCAGCAGGTCCTCGGACGTGTATAGTGGACCCGCAAAGCTTTAAGTACAGTACCCGATTATCGGGAATCAGGTGATTTAATTTGATGAAACCCCTGGCAGTTCTGAACAAGGCGATCAACCAGCAGGTTATCGTGGAGCTAAAGGGGAAGAGGGGATACCGCGGAACCCTCGACGGATACGACCCTCACATGAACCTCGTACTGAGGAACGCTGAGGAGATACTCGACACAAAGGTCACCCGCAAGATGGATGCCATCATCGTCCGCGGAGACAACGTCATATACATATCCCCGTGAGGTAGGACAGAATGACCAAGGGTACCCCGTCGATGGGCAAGAGAAGCTCCAAGAAGACGCACATCGTCTGCAGACGATGCGGCAAGAGAGCATACCATGTGCGCCACAAGACCTGTGCTTCGTGCGGCTTCGGTGCGACTGCCAAGATCAGGACATATAACTGGGCCAAGCAGCACTGATGAAACGCTTTCCTTTGAACTGGGGGTTGAGGTCAACGGAGCCTGATCACCCGAGGGAAGAGTGTGGGGTTTTCGCAACTGCGTCAGTGGCGAACGTATCGATAGACATATTCTATGCGCTTAGGGTCCTCCAGCACAGGGGCCAGGAGTCAGCTGGCATCGCGGTCTACAACCACGAGGGGATCAAGTGCATCAAGGGCATGGGGCTCGCCCATCAGGCGCTGAAGCCTGATGAGGTCCAGTCCCTCAAGGGGGACCTGGGCATAGGCCATGTCCG
>DUKU01000143.1:0-3839 GCA_013329135.1 Thermoplasmata archaeon | reverse complement strand
GTCAGGGCCATCAAGAACGTCATGACCATGATACAGGGGGCGTACTCCCTCGCGGTGATGGTAGACAACCGCGTGTTCGCGGTCCGGGACCCGCTCGGCATACGCCCATTGTGCGTCGGCAGGACGAAGACCGGATATGCCGCCGCCTCCGAGAGCGTCGTGTTCGACACGCTCGGGGGAGAGTTCGTCAGGGATGTCGAGCCCGGGGAGATAGTCGAGTTGCTCCCGGGAGAGATCAAGCCCCACAAGACGGGCCTCGCGAGGGGCAGGGCGCACTGCATGTTCGAGTGGGTCTACATCGCGAGGGCCGACTCGATCATCGAGGAGAAGCTCGTGTACGAGGTCAGGAGGCGCATAGGCGAGCGCCTCGCGAAGGAGCAGCCGGTGCAGGCCGACGTCGTGGTACCTATCCCTGACTCGGGAAGGTCCCACGCGATGGGGTACGCAGAGGGGTCGGGCATCAGGTACTCCGAGGGGCTCATGAAGAACAGGTATGTTGAGCGCACGTTCATCATGCCCGAGCAGTCGGATAGGACAACGAGCGTCATGCTCAAGCTCAACCCGCTCAAGAGCGTCATCAAGGACAAGAGGGTCGTCCTCGTGGACGACTCCATAGTCCGGGGCACGCCCATGAGGAAGATCGTGCAGCTCGTGAGGAACGCGGGGGCGAAAGAGGTCCATGTGAGGGTGGGTTCCCCGCCGATCATCGCCCCGTGCTACTTCGGCATCGACATGAAGACCAGGGACCAGTTCGCGGCCACGGGCAGGACTGTCGAGGAGATAGGGAAGATGCTCACCGCCGACAGCCTCGGATACATATCGGTCGAGGGGCTCGTGGACGCCATCGGCATGCCCGCGAGCGACCTGTGCCTCGCGTGCCTGACGGAGGAGTATCCCTTGGCCGTGCCCGGGGAGAAGGTCCGGTACCAGAAGAAGCTCGACTCGTTCGCTTGACGGACACACTGGCGGTCTGCCTGTATTCGAGTTCTCAAGACTCTTCAACGATTGTGCCAATCTTTGATTCTTGTCCCACAAAGCACATACCCCTTCCACCTTGGTGACGGAAGACGGGAGACTAACAGGGCACGGAGCGAGACCGTCGGGGACGCCGCCAGACTAGACACGGACGGCCTTGGCGGGACAACACCAAGGAAGTGAGGACATGAGGAAGGAGTTCGAGAGCGAGTTGGCGAAACAGGTATCAGGAAAGAAGAGACTCAGCAAGGCCTGGGTCATGGTGGCGCTCTGTGCAGCCATTCTGGTCAGCGGGGCGGTAGCTGTGACGGCCGCATCCGCCGCAGATCAGATACGCCTCCATCTCCAGGACGGAACTGGGGACAACTGCGTCGATGACGGCATATGCGACCCCATCCTGGACGGCGACGGTGTCTGCGACAACGACTGCACGTGCGACTGTGACGGTGACGGGATCTGCGACTGCCCCGAAGACTGTGACTGCGATTGCCCGTGCTGCGTCGTCGAATGATATCGTCGATAGACAGCGGTTGAAACCCATTCAGAGGCCTGTCGGGGGACGAATGAACCCGGCAGGCGACCTATATTCCCATAATCCTCCGCCCTCGGATGCGTCCGAAGGAACCGGGGAAGCTTTAATTACACCTACCATATACATCGACAGCCCACATGGGCCGGTAGATCAGCGGAAGATCGCTCGCTTGGCATGCGAGAGGCCGCGAGTTCAAATCTCGCCCGGTCCACACTCACGCTCCGATGACGTGCGGCAGAGGATTGATGGGGTTTTGGTCCGACCGCTGATTAGTAAATGCTTCCGTCAGACTGGGTCGATGCCAGTACGCCCTCCACGGCAGACAGTGAGTAGGATGTGCCGTAGTCGCCCTGCCAAGTTGCCAGGTTGAACTTCGCACCGATGGTCATCTTGAACACAGATATCCCCTTGTATGTCAATGGCGTCTTAGGCTCACATGAATCCGGCTCGCCGTTCGTCCGCAGGAAGTACGCCACTGCAGTGCCATCCTTGCATGCTCCGAACAACGTGACGGTCCCATCCGGGTCCACACCGAGAGCGGTCTCCTCGTCGATGCCTATACCCCTCGCCTCAGTGGCCCAGCCATCCTGGACTATGCGCGCCAGGAATGTCACGAGTCGACCCATACGATCCCTCGCTACGAAGTGGCTGTCCGTGATCTTGCCATCCATGTCAGGCATGTCGAGGAATCCCTTCTCCAGGCACACACGACGGTTGTACGGATTCCTGAGGGCATCGTCCGACTCGACCGTGTCGTTCTCGGCAGAGAACACGAACTCGCCAAGGATCGCAAGGCCTGCACTCGTTCCGCCAATCGGCGCTCCTTTGTCGCGAACCGAGTGTATCGCTGCCTCAACAGGCGTGCCCTTCCACATGCTAACGTAGTTCCACTGGTCCCCGCCGGCGATGAACAGCGCCTCTGCGTTGACTATCCTCCCTATGAGGACCGGGTCCTCGCACGACTCTGGCTCCAGGAAGATGATCGTCTCACACGAGTTCAATTCTCCGGGTTCCGCCAGCTGCTTGTAGATCCACGGATTGTAGGCATCCGTGCCCGCACAACGCAACACGACGAAGTCGCCGCCTCCAGACTTCTTGATCATCCACTCCATCGCTTCCGCGACGTCGGTGCTCCCGCCCGCGAGCAACAGACCAGGCGACGGCGTTGCATCCGAATCGCTCGGGTCCCCTATGATATAGTATTCGTATGTGACTTTCGCGCCCGATGCCGACAACGATATCATCATTGTCGACAGCACCATGATCAGAACCAAAGTCCCTGCTACAGCACGCTTCGCGAGATGCACGGTCCCCTCGCCCCCGGAGGTGAACGGATTGAGAGTTACATTATGGTTCCGCCAGTAGCCTCCTTACCATCCCGAATGCTGCGGCAGATCGACCAGGGACGAATCGCCCCACACAGCAGACCCAACGGGACGAACGACACTTATATATCAGGGGCCGTCATCAGCGTTATGCTTTAATGAGCATATAGAGGAGATATAATGAGCGAAGACTCCAAAGAAATCAACGAGATAAACGAATCCGGAACGGAATCCGAAAGCATAAGCCCGCCAAAGAAGACGGGCGTCTCCCCTGCAATGAAGATGGCTGCATTGGCAGCCGTAGTCATCCTCCTGGTGGCAGTACCCATGGGGTACTTCATACTGAACCAGGACGATGATGAGGCGGCCGACTTCTCCGTCGCGCTCACCGGCAAGGGCGGAGAGGAGGAGACCGTGGACCTTGCATCGCTCGAGAACATGGACTTCATGGAGAACGTCTCATCGTACCAGAACAGGTTCAACAACTGGAAAGGCCTGGGGACATACGGAGGCGTTGAGCTCAGGGACCTTGCGGACCTCGTCGGCGGGATGGCCGAAGGGGACGTGATGACGGTGACCGCCTCCGACGGATACGCGGTCAACCTGTCGTACGAGCAGGTCTACGCAGGCACGGAGTTCCTCGCAGTCCAGGGCCAAATCATCCTGGCATTTGAGTTCAATGGAAGCCTCATGGCGGAGGAGGACTGGCCCATGATAGCCGTCCTCGCCCCGGACGAGGCGTTCAGCAACGATGACTTCAACGCGACAGCTCCGGACGCGCCCGAGTTCGAGATGCTCACTTCGGCGGGGTCGCTCTGGGTCAAGTTGGTCTCGAGCATCGAGATCGGCGAGCTGCAGGAGCAGGATGTCGTCCTTACGGTCGATGGGACAACGACGGTCGACCTCACGATGTACGAGCTGGAGAACCTGGAGTCTCTCACGTTGAACGGCAGCTTCATCAAGTCGACGGGAACGGTCGAAGGACCGTTCGAGTTCACCGGCGTGGC
>DUKU01000034.1:4985-5137 GCA_013329135.1 Thermoplasmata archaeon | reverse complement strand
AAGGTCCGACGCAAGGCGAACATCAAGGTGTTCGTACTGACGACCTGTCCGTTCTGCCCTACGGTCGCCCGCCACGCCTACAGGGCAGCCATAGGGTCTACCAACGTATCGACCGATGTCATAGACTCCTCTGCGTTCAAGGAGCTCGCGGC
>DUKU01000034.1:4241-4809 GCA_013329135.1 Thermoplasmata archaeon | reverse complement strand
ACGAGGTGGCGTTCTTCGAGAAGCTGCACGAGGCGGACGTCGCCACGCTGGGCAGCATGTTCGGATGATACTGGCCTGTGGCCAGGCATCTCGAGCGACCGAGCCCCATCTACGCAACATTCATGAACGGGCACAGGATTGCAGTAGCTGGTTTCGACCGGCAGAGAACTTCAGGCGTGGAATGCCACATGCCGGGCATGTTCATCAGGAAGACGTGACAAGATGAGCGACGGAGAGGGAGTATCCCCACAGTACGCGGAGGACATACTGGGGAGGATGAAGGGAGAGATAGGCGAGGTCGTCATAGGGTACGAGGAGCAGGTCGAGGACTTCCTCGCATGCCTCATAACCGAGGGACACCTGCTCATGCAGGGGGTGCCCGGGGTGGCCAAGACGACCCTTTCGAAGACCTTCACGCAGGTGTCTCAGATATCGTACAAGAGGATACAGTTCACGCAGGATCTGCTGCCAGCGGACATCACTGGCCATTACTTCTACAACCAGAAGTCGATGGAGTTCGAGCTGAGGAAGGGACCCCTGTTCGCGAGCATCGTCCTGGCCGATGAGA
>DUKU01000034.1:1993-4123 GCA_013329135.1 Thermoplasmata archaeon | reverse complement strand
CCTCGAGGCCATGCAGGAGAGGAAGGTCACGATCGAGGGCACGACCTTCGACCTGCCAAGCCCGTTCATGGTGGTCGCGACCCTGAACCCCATAGAGACTGAGGGCGTCTACCCGCTCCCAGAAGCGCAGGTGGACAGGTTCATGATCAAGAGCAAGATGGACTATCTCGACTCCGAGGCGGAGCTGGGGCTCCTGAAGCTGAAGGGCATCATCACCGAGTAGCCGAAGGGCGTGCTCACGAGCAAGGACATCGAACTCATGCAGGATGCGGTCTTGGACGTACACACGCACGAATCCGTCCTCGGCTACGTCAGGGACATCATGCGCGCGTCCAGAGAGCTCGAACAACTTGAGCTCGGCCTCAGCCCCAGGGGCGGTATACATCTGATGCTGGCATCGAAGGCGCACGCGTTCCTGTCCGGCAGGGACTATGTCATACCGGACGATGTCAAGACGATGGTTCACAAGGTCGTCGACCACAGACTCATACTCTCCCCTGAGGCGGAGCTGGACGGCCAAACTCAGGCCAGCGTGACCGACCTGCTGACATCCCAGATAGCCGTCCCGAAAGGCGACTTCAAGGAAGAGAGATGATGATGGCGCAAGAGTGAGGGCCTTGCAGATATCTCCTCTCGGACTGGTGCTTCTGACTGCATGTGTCACATTCGCTCTAGCAGGCTTCCTGCTCATGGCGGTGGCATGGATAGTCGTGTGCGCGGCCATCATCACGATGCTGGTCTACGCTCACGAGCGGGTCGCATGGGAACTGTCGAGGTCCAGGCTCTTGGTCAACCATGAGATTCTCGACAAGATGGCCTTCGCCCAAGAGCCCGTGGCCGTGAAACTCCAAATAACGAACCTCGACGACGTCCCACTCTGGGCGACCATCGAGGACATTCTGCCGGAGGACAGCATCCTGGGAGCTGGGAACAACAAGGTCGATGCACGAATCCCAGCGAAGTCCACATCCTCGTTCAGATACTCGTTCATACCCACCAGGCGCGGCGCCCACTCCGTGGGTAACATCATGGTGCACAGGACCGACGCCTTTGGCCTATACACGCACACCCAGTCCTTCGAGGACGGACGCTCATTGGACGTGCACACGCACAAGGAGAGCTTCAACGTCGCCAGGAAGATTGCCGGCAGGGAACACTTCGAGTATGCTGGGATGTCCAGAACCCCGGCTGTGGTGCTCAGGGAGTTCGAATTCGACGGGCTCAGGGAACACCTCCCTGGCGACAAGACCAGGGACATCTACTGGAAGGGGCTGCCGAAGACGGGCAAGCTCATGACGAAGATGTACAAGAAGGAGGGCACCTTGAAGACGATGATATATGTCGACTGCAGCAGGAGCATGCGGCTCGTGAGGGGGGGCATGGCCAAGGTCGACCATGCTGTGGACCTCGGCCTGCAGCTGTCGAACGTGCTCCTCAGCAGCTTCCATCCAGCTGGCGTGGCCACCTTCGACGAGGTGGCGGTCACGAATCAGGTCTCGCCCGCTCTTGGCAAACACCAGTTCGAACGCATCACGAAGGCGCTCAGGGGCATCCCGGGGGCGATCACCGAGGCGGAGCCTGAGACGGCCACTCAACCAGTGATGGAGAGCGAACGCGTCTCCACGACTGCCAACAACGGAGAGGAAGGGGCCGCGTTCCTGGACGCCGTGCGGGCCGTCAAGCTCACGGATGGGAAGCGCGGCGCCGTCCTCGGACTCGAAGGCGTCGCCAGGAGCATCATCGCCCGCAGCAAGGGGCAGGAGCTGCTGTTCATAATCGTGTCTGACCTCGTGTCATCACGCGACTCGGTCCTATCGACTGCCAGGCTCTGCCAGCGGACGGGCAACAGGCTCCTGGTGATACAGACCTACGAGGACTGGTACGCCTCGCCGGCCAATGTCCTGGACATGGCCGAGGGGGAGCGGTTGTACACGAAACTCTCTGAAGGCGTGAAGCTCGAAGCAGCCCTCAGGAGAGCCGGCGCCACGTTCCTCCGCATAGGGCCAGCGGATACGACAGCAAGGATCGTCAGGAGCGTCAGGAGGGGCATGGCATGACATCTGTCACGAATGCGACGAAGATATCGGTCGTCGTGGCCTCCGGCAGCGTGATGCTGCTGTTCTCCATGAT
>DUKU01000034.1:0-1825 GCA_013329135.1 Thermoplasmata archaeon | reverse complement strand
TCCGCGCTGGCCGCCGACTTCGGCACGCTCACGGACATCGGCGCCATCCTGGCCGCTGCTGCCACACTGTATATCCCGTCCCTGTTCATGGTATGGGCGGCCCTGTCGGCCGAGCCCGGAGACGCGTACGAGCTGAGGATCCTGACCCGCCCGTTCGTGCGGTTCTCGGCTATGGCAGTCATATGCATGCTCAGCGTCCCCGCGTTCGCGCTAGCCATTGGGATCTTCCTCCCCACAGCGTCGACAGGCATGTCGACCATGGCGGAGATGGCAGTCCTGCTCCTGGCTACCATCACGACGGCACTGTTGCTCGCGCGCTCGTCCCCGTCAGCTGTCGTCGACAGAGGGTCAGAGCCCCTGTCCGAAGAGTGACGGTCCGAGGTACTGGCACGGACCCCAACGGACCTTGTGGCCGACACACGGGACATGGACTCGACGAAGAGTTAAATATGCTTGAGATTGTCTGACGTCAACATTGATATTGAAAGGTGAATGGCTCCTGCTCTTAGGGTCGATGCTCGTCGCAGGGGCGCTGTACAACCACTACATGGGGCACTCAGCCCTTCTGGTCGAACTGATCATGGTGGCCGCGGGGTGCGTCCTGGCGATCTACTCGACCAAAATGCTAGCCGTCCCTGAGGACGAGCGCGCCCACGGACTCCTCGTGGACATCCTCTCCAGATTCATGTCGAAGGAACGGTGCAGGACCGTCATCCCGATGATGGGATTCCTGCTGCTCTTCACCTGGTCCACTTGGAAGATCATCGTGAACGGGGAGACGAACCTGCAGATGGAGGACTTCATCGTCACCCTGCTGGGCATGTCGCTCGTCGTATACTACTCCGGCCCCAGCGCGTTCGCCGATGTCAAGGACTTCGTGGTGCTGTACCTGATGTTCCTCACGGTCGTGTTCGTGGTCATCTGGCGCACGTACTACATCGTCACGGGGGAGTCGCACTACGAGATCACAGCCTATGCTGAGTTCTACTTCGTGACCTTGCCCGTCGTGACCCTCCTCGACCTCCTGGGGTTCCATGTCACCGCCATCCTGGAGCTGGATGGGGTCGGCCTGGCGAACATCATCGAGTACGTCCACGACGACAGGCTCCTGAGGCTCGGGATCGGCGTCGGGTGCAGCGGGCTCTATTCCGCCGGGCTGTTCTTCTCGGCGTTCCTGGCGTTCGTGCTGACGCGCTATCGCAAGTTGGACGCGAACATCGGCATCGGCCTGGGCATCGGCCTGCTGGTCACCTGGGCGTCCAACATCATCAGGATGATCATAACGATCATGGTCGGCATAGCCTATGGCCATCCGGCCCTGGCGTTCGTCCACGGGTACATAGGCATACTCATATTCGTCGCGTGCATCACCGTGTTCTGGATACTCATAGTCAGATGGCTGGACAAGAAGGAGAAGACGGTCCCAGGCCAGGAAACACCTTCCGCGACCGCGGCCTAGGCGCGCGCATCGTCAGAAGAGAGAGTCGTCGTCCAGGTCCTCGCCATCCATGAGCCTCTTCAGTCTCAAGGCGGAGATGATCCTCTCCTCTGGAGGGACTGGAGCGACCGTGGACCAGACATGCGTGTCCCTGGCCATGTCCTGGTACGCGGACCTCTTGAACACGCCCTGGATGAGCTCGCGCTCGATCAGCTCGCCGTAGTCCACATCGTCCTCCTCGCGAGGCTGCGGGGCGGGCTCCATGACGGTCCTGCCGATGACGACCGCACCAGCCACGCCCGCGCTCGAGCTCATGCTCGGCACCTGGTCGAGGATCGCCTGGCGGGCGTATGAGTCTGACCGGACGCGACCTGTTGCGGATTGGCT
>DUKU01000015.1:2488-2610 GCA_013329135.1 Thermoplasmata archaeon | reverse complement strand
AATGGGTCACCATAGACAACAGCCAGGATGGAGAGGTCCCGTTCGCGGAACTGGCCCGGGTGCTGAGGGCCAAAGGAATAATCCGGGTATGATCCAGGGAATCACTTGTTCGCCTTGAACGC
>DUKU01000015.1:0-2368 GCA_013329135.1 Thermoplasmata archaeon | reverse complement strand
CTCGACCGCTCGCGCAGCCTGCACTTCTCGCAGGCTTTATCGCACGGCTCGACATGAATGACAATCGTCGTCCGCGGTAGGGTGACCTTGATATCCCGCTCCAGATGTTCAGCGAGGTCGTGGCTATCCTTGACACTCAGGTCGGAGGGGACGGTCAGATGCAGATCTATCTGCCTCTCTGAGCCCGTCTTCCTCGCCCGGAGTTTGTGGAAGTCCACATATTCCGACGAATGCTCGTTCATTATCCTCTCGATCTCCTTCATCTCAGAATCCGGGAGAGAGACATCAAGGAGCCCGCTGGATGACCTGGTCGTGATATCATATGCGGCCCGAATGATGAATAGCGCCACGAAGAGGGCGATGATCGGGTCGATCAGTCGCTCGCCTGTGAGGAAGATGGCGACGAGAGCGATGAAGACACCGACTGAGGTCCACACATCGGTCCTCAGATGAAGCGCGTCCGCCTCCAGGGCCAACGAATCGGTCCTCTTCGCGACGGCCATCAACTTCCTCGAAACGTAAAGACTCAGCACGGCCGAGAACCCCATCACCGCAATACCCGCTCCCAAGAACTCAACCTCGAGCGGGTCGATGAGCCGCCTGCTCGCCTCGAAAATTATCACCGCGGCCGCAACGAATATGAGAGCACCCTCAATCATGCCAGAGAGGTTCTCATACTTGCCATGTCCGAATCGGTGGTCCGAGTCTGCTGGCTCCGCGGACCTCTTGACCGAGAAGCGAGCGACCAGAGCGGCGACGAGGTCTATCCCGGAGTGGAGCGCCTCCGAGATGACGCCTACTGACATCATCATGACGCCCGCGACGAGCTTCGTGACAACAAGCGCCGTGTTCGAGTAGACTGACAGCTTCGCAACGGCAATCTTCTCGCTGGCCGAATCCATGCGCCCTTCGATTGTCGCGCGCATACTTAGGTCTTTTGAGGGCGATGCTCGTCGCCCCGCAGTCCGAAACCATTATCACACGATATCATTATGGTGCTCCAGCTGTAACGAGGAATGACCATGCCTGATGATGCCCCCCGTCATCTGGAGAGCCTTACTGTAAACAAGCTCAAGATCGTTGCCGCACGCCACGGCATAGACGTGGGTACGTGCAAGTACAAGAAGGACTTCGTGGGAAGACTGTCTGCCGCGGGCATAACAGAATCCCAGGTCGAGGATGCCCTGACCTCTGCGGAGGTCACAAATAGCCCAGCCGTCGACAAGACCGAGGATATCGCCGCCGCACGACGCGACATAGAGCTCATCGCTGAGAAGGTCCCGAGCGTAAGGGTCCTTCCGGCTGAGGAGGAGGAGGAAGTTGAGAGGAACATCGACCGCGCGCTACTCGTCAGGCCATCCTTCTTTGAGATAGACTCACAGGCCGAAGCCGCGTGGAATCACATGATAATGGCGGATTACCACGATGCACTCAAGGTCAACAACGACGCAAGATCCAAGATGCTCGACAGGTTCAGCTCGTTCCAGATATTCTCATGCGCCCTCTCCATCAGGGCGGCCGAGAGCATCATAGTGAGTCTGGAACAGGCCCAAGGAAAAGTCGACCCATCTCTCAAGACCATCCTTGTCGAGGCGAAGAGGGCGTTCATCGACGGTAGCCCCAAACACCGCGAGCAGACCCTGGAGGAACTGGAAGCGACCACATCCAAAGCGTATGAGTCGTTCTTCGAGGGGAGCACGCAGGCGGAGGCGCAGCTACGCGCGATGCTTGCTGACTACGAATCGTTCGGCACGCAGACGCAGGAACCCAGAAGGCTCCTGGAGATTGCAGAGCAGGCCAAGCAGTCCTTCAACGTTGCCGAGTATGCCAAGCTGCTGGAGGAAGCGCATCGCGCAGGGGCGACCGCAAAGGAGGTCCGGACAGCTGAGATCGAGAAATCATTCGGAATCGTGAGGTCCGCTGTTCACGAAGCCCGAGATGTCGGAGCTATTCTCTCAGTGGGGGATGATGACCTCGCGCATGCCAGGGCTGCCTTCGACCAGCAGGCCTTCAAGAGGGCGACTGACCTCCTTGCCTCGATTGAAAGGACCGCCGATCAGGCTCATCTCGAGAAGATCATGGACAATGATGTCAGGTGCCGGCACGTGAACAGGGTCACTGAGACAATTGCAGGCCTGGAGAAGACGCTCCAAGAGGCTGCGTCCTACGGTATGGATGTCGAGGAGGGCCTCCTCTTCGTCACAAGGGCGAAAGGAGCCCTCAGCAACAGAGACATCGTCAACGCCGCCAAGCTGGCCCGTCATGTGAAAGACCAGACCCACAC
This sequence comes from Thermoplasmata archaeon, assembly GCA_013329135.1. Lineage (GTDB taxonomy): Archaea > Thermoplasmatota > Thermoplasmata > UBA10834 > UBA10834 > UBA9653 > UBA9653 sp9653u. The sequence goes on along the minus strand of DUKU01000015.1, from coordinate 84 downwards.
ACTCGAAACGGACCTCGACAAGGAGCGGATCAACCGGGGCATCGCTAAGAAGGTCGATGAGGCTAAGTGCGGCAAGTGTGGGAA
>DUKU01000201.1:4355-6272 GCA_013329135.1 Thermoplasmata archaeon | reverse complement strand
CGCCGACGGTGATCACGACATCCCTTGAGGGGAGTTCCTTGCAGTTCTGAATCGTCTTCTTGCCTTCGACTATGGCCTTCGCCATCGATAGGCAGTCGAGGCCGCACTTGTGGCAGTCAAGACCGGGCAACGAGCTGAGCGTGCGCTCGACCGCGACCCCGCTCCTCACGTACGCGACGAGCTCGCCCATGGATGGGTTTGACATAACCGTGCCCTTCCTGGGCTTGATGTCACCGAGCGAGACCTTCGGATATGGGCCGTCCTTGAACCCCTCAATGATGACCACGTCTGGATCGAACGAGTCCTTCAGCATCTGCGCGAGCTTCTCGACCGGGACCATCCCGCGGATGCGCACGACCGCTCCTTCAGGTGTCATGAGGATGACTGGGTCGCTCCCAGCCTCCGCGTGCCTCCATGTGTCCTTCCCATGGACGTCATCGAGGTCCGCGTGAGCCGAGTGCTTCAGGGAGGCGACCTTGAGCCCGTCCTTCACAAGGGTCTTGACGAGCTTCTCGACAGCCGTCGTCTTCCCCGAGTCCTGGTAACCGTATACACCGAGGATCATGCGTGCACCTGGACCGCAATCGGGCAGGCGGGACATATACCTTGAGCCGCTCGGGCCGTCCGTCTCACTTGCCCCTCAGAAGGGCACCGACCATCCTCGGGATGCTCGCGTAGATAGAACTCTCGGACCAGTCGAGTTCCTCCTTCTCGCACACTGTGGACTCGCTCAGCCTGGACGCGACCTCCCTGAGATCGTCCAGGTCCTTCCCCGTGGCCTTCCCGTGCGAGACTATCGTGTCTATCTTCTTCATCATCTCGCACGCTCCGAGGGTCCTCCGCTCGACCCTCTCAGCGGCGTCCTCGCTGATGAGCCCCATGTCTCTCTTGATGGCATTCAGACCGAGCCCCGCGGAGTATGTGGCATCCACGATCGCATCCCGGGTGAGCCACTTCGTCTCGTAGTTCAGGACGTACTTCCAGCTGGGCATGGTCGCGAGCCTGACATGGTCATCGAGCGTGGAGGCGAACAGCCTGTAGCCGAACGCGTCCGCATTCTCGAACGAGTTGCCTCCTGGGTCCAGGAACGGTGCCAGCGGGCTGATGAACGGGAACAACCTCCCGTCCTTGAAGCGTTCATAGAGCATGCGGGTGTACTTGACCGTACCCTCCACCGACTCCCTGGTCTGCGTCGGCAGGCCGATCATGTAGAATAGGTCGAACCGGTTGCACCCGGCGTCCAGGAACGCCTCTGCGGACTTCTCCAGGCCCACCGTCGTATACGGTTTTCCCTGGGCCTTCCTCACATCGTCGTCGTGAGTCTCTGGCGACATCTGGACGCTGAAACTGTCAACGGCTCCTGCCACCTGCTTCGCGAAGTCCTTCCCCGAGGGCGTGAACAGCTCGATCACGACCTCGTTCCCGATTCTCCTCGCCTCGAGCTCCTTCAGGAATTTGTCGGCATACGCCTTCCCTGGCTGCCTGATGTCCCCGACGACGAAGGTCGCGCCCTTGATGTACTCCTCCGCTCTCGATATGTCCTCCGCCAGGAGTTCGGGGGACCTGTAGGCAGGCTTGGTCCGTCCGAAGTTCTTCGCGAACGAGTCGCACGAGCCCGCGCAGTTCGAGCAGTTGTGTGTGCACCCTCTCACGCCAACGGCTATCGACATCGGGTTGGCTTTCCAGTTCCTGTAAGGCATGTTGCCGGAGAGGTCCCTGTACCTCAGCACCTTCCGCACCATGAGGCCGTAGTCAATCACGATATCGTCGAGTGTGTCGGGGACATGGGTCAGAGGGTTCGTCTTGATGGCCCCGTCCTTCCTCCACGACAGGTTCGGGACGTCTTCGAATCCTTTTCCCCTCTCCACGGCCTCCAGAAGCAGTTCGGTCGGGAGCTCGGTCGAGTCCCCTCTGAGG
>DUKU01000201.1:0-4115 GCA_013329135.1 Thermoplasmata archaeon | reverse complement strand
CCCTGCACGTGAGGCATCCAATGGAGGTCGATGCCGAACATGCCCGCGTCTATGGACCTGACGAACCTTTCTGGGTCGAACCTCTTCGACATCAGCATCTTGTTGGCGACGTTCGCTATCCGGACCTCGTAACCCTTCGACTCGAGGTGAGACGCTATCGTGGTGAAGCCGATGGGATACATCTCGAACACGGGCGTCGACGGTATTAGGTCGCTGACGGGCCCGGCGAGCAGGGCTCTCTCCCTGAAGTCTATCACGCTCGGCGGGTGCAGCAGGACCAGGTCCGGTCTGGCCATCCTGACTGTGAACTTCGGCGGGCCTATTAAATGCTTGTCAGCTACGATTGAAGACTTGCCTGGCTGGAGCATCGCAAAGGTTAATATCCAGCGGAGGACGATTGTGTCCCCAGAGGTTGTTCAAGATGAATAACAGGTTTGTCTCCGCCTTCATGGCTTTGTGCATGGTTCTGGTGCTCGCAGTCGCGTCGGGCGTCTCGGCCGACGAACATGCGATCCTCTCAGGGGATTCGTATTCGGTCGAGGTGAGCCTGTCCCTCGCCGAGGTCTTCGATTATTCGTGGACCTGCGATGTCTTTCTCGACTTCGTTGTCGAGGACCCAACGGGCAGCGTGTACACGTCCTTGACTGATGTGAATTCGTGGAGCGGCTTCATCGTGGCGTTCACCTCGGGTGTCTACACGCTCACATGGACCAACAACGGTACGACCGTCGCCCATCTGGACTTCACATTGTCCGATTCATACGGCCAAGTGGAGGAAGGTCTGTCGGTGCTAGTCTGGGGTGTGATCATAGTCGGCATAGTCCTAATTGCAGTGGTTGTGATCGTGGTCATCGTCGTGGTCATGGGTGGAAGGAAAGCCCCTGTGCAGCCGGTCATGGGCCCACAGCCGCAGATGACTGCCCAGGCGGCGGCGACCGGGCACTGCCCGACCTGCGGGAACCAGATAGACCCTAACGCATCGTTCTGCGCTAAGTGCGGGATGAGATACCGGTGAGCCCGGGCGCGTAGGCCAAACCTTCCCAAACCCCCCAAACCCCACCCTTCGTTCTGTCTCCGAGGGACTTGATCGTGAATCGAACAGCCGGAGCTCAGGTTGGAAAACGTTCGATACTGACCTGCCCTGTCAAGCACCGCTTCCACTGAAAACCCTTAATACTTTGTTGTGAATCCGAGGGCGATGCTAGCAGAGGACTATATGGGAGTCGCGATTTTCGCTCTCCTAGCGCTCCTCCTACCCGCGCTCGTTTTCCTCCTGTCACGGTACTTCCGCCCGGACAAACACGACCCAAGGGGCGAGACCACATACGAATGCGGAGAGGTCCCCGTAGGCAAGGCGCAGATACAGTTCCACTTTCAATACTACATGTACGCGATCCTGTTCGTCGCGTTCGACCTCGTCACGGTCTTCGTGCTCATGTGGGCCCTGGCGTTCGATGGCATGGGTGACCTGGCCAAGGTGTTCATGCTCATGTTCCTCGGTGTACTTCTCGTGGGCGTCGTGTACGCCCTCAAGAAGGAGGAGATAATCTGGATATGAGCAAGGACAAGCCGTCCCTCGGGCAGGTCATGATGTTCCGCTCGAAGGATTTCATCGAGTGGTCAGACGAGGCCCTCGCGGTCGTCCTGAAGCGCTCCCCGGTCGGCGGCGCGCTCGACCTCGTGCTCAAGGACTTCTTCAACTGGGCCACCAGGAACTCGCTCTATCCTCTGCACTTCGGCATCATGTGTTGCGCTCTCGAGATGGCGGTCGCTTCGGCGCCCAGGTTCGACGCGCAGCGGATGGGCGTGATATACAGGTCGACCCCGAGGCAGTGCGACATCCTGCTCGTGAACGGCCCTGTGAGCAAGAAGCTGAAGCCCGCCCTCAGGAGGCTCTACGACCAGATGCCGGCGCCCAAGTGGGTCATAGCCATGGGCGAGTGCGCCATATCCGGCGGTCCGTTCTATGACAGCTACAACGTGGTCAAGGGCGTGGACCAGTTCATACCAGTCGACATATACATTCCAGGGTGCCCGGCCAGGCCCGAGGCGCTCATAGACGCCTTCCTGAAGCTGCAGAAGCAGATCAAGGAGGAGAAGCGGGGGCTGCTGACGGGCAAGTGACGGGACGTCGGGGGACGATGACATGACCGGAGGGGGGCTGGAGAACCGAGGCGATGCGCAGGAGCTCGAGAAGGCGCCCACGCGCATAGACGGGGATCCGGAGGAGAGGGTGCTCAGGGTGCTCAGAGACCGCTTCCCGGGTTCCGCATCCGACACCGCAAGAGTGAGGCCCGGCCTAGTGCGCGCGCATATCAAGAGAGAAGACTTGTACGACGCGTGCAGGCTCCTCAGGGACGCCCTCGGCTTCGAACACATGTCGATGATATCCGCGGTCGACTACCCCGACAGGTTCGAGGTCGTGTACCACATCAGCAGTTACCAGAACAACCTCACGCTCGAGCTGATAGCGCAGACTCCCAAGGACGACCCTGTGATAGACTCTGTATCTGACATATGGGGCGGGGCCAACTGGCAGGAGCGGGAGGCCTATGACCTCATGGGCATCACGTTCAAGGACCATCCGAAGCTGGAGCGCATACTGATGCTGAAGGACACGCTGTACCATCCGCTCCGGAAGGATTTCAGGGGGTGACCAGGACGGCCGAGATGTGGATCAACATGGGACCGCAGCACCCGATGACGCACGGGCTCTGGAACCTTCGCGTCAAGGTCGACGGCGAGACCATCGTCGACGCCGAGCCCGAGGTCGGCTACCTCCACAGGGGCATCGAGAAGATCTGCGAGAACCGGACATACCCGCAGGTCATACCGATCACCGACAGGCTCTGCTACGGCTCGTCCATGAGCTGGAGCCACCTATACTGCCGGACCATCGAGGACCTGATGGGGCTGGAGGTCCCTGAGAGGGCCCAGTACATCAGGGTGGTGGTCCTGGAGATGCAGAGGCTCGCGTCGCACCTGATGTGGCTCGCGGCCTACGCCGTGGACCTGGGCATGATGGCCGGGTTCATATACAGCATGAGGGACAGGGAGGTCTTCGTCGACCTGCTCCAGAACCTCTCCGGTTCGAGGCTCACATACAACTACCCGCGCATCGGCGGGGTCGCGCACGACATCCCGCCGGGCTGGGACAAGGAGGCGTTGCGCGCATGCGATTACACGGAGCAGCGGCTGAGGGAGTACGAGGACCTCTACGAGGGCTCCAAGATATTCATGATGAGGAACGAGGGCGTCGGCATCCTCAGGAGGGACGACGCCATGAACCTCGGGGTCACGGGTCCGCCGATGAGGGCCAGCGGGGCGAAGTACGACCTGCGCAAGGACAGGCCCTATGAGGCGTACGCTGACATGGACTTCGAGGTCTGCTCCCGGACCGAAGGCGACTGCTTCGCCCGGTATAGGGTCAGGATGGACGAGATGTGGGAGAGCTGCAGGATCATCCGCCAGGCCATCCAGAACATGCCCAAGGGCAAGTGGAGGGTCGTCGCGCCCAGGAACGCCCCCGAAGGCACGGGCATGGCCAGGGTCGAGGACCCGAGGGGCGAGGGCATGATGTACGCCGTGGGCGACGGGTCGGATAGGCCATACAGGCTCAAGATCCGCAGCCCGATATTCGTGACGGTGTCCGCAGCCCCGAAGTTCCTGGTGGGCTACAAGATCGCTGACGTCGTGGCCATCATGGGCGGCCTCGACATGTGCATCGGCGAGAACGATAGGTGAGGCCATGAACCTGTACGAATTCTGCAACATCATAATCGTCTGGCTCGTGGACCTCGTCAACAACCTGTGGTACTGGCTCGGCGACTTCCTGCCATGGGTGTTCGGCGACTTCTTCACGGGCGTCGGCGACCTCGCGGCATCTGACGGGCACATCGCCGTCATGACCATCCTTCTGGAGGTGCTCGTGGTCCTCATCGTCGCTATCGTCAACGTCCTCAACTTCATCTGGATAGACAGGAAGCTGAGCGGGCGCATATTCGACTTCTACGGGCCTTACTACGTGGGTTACAGGATCGGCGGATGGCTTCAGAACATCGCGGACGGCATGAAGCTGTTCGTGAAGGAGATCATCACGCCCAGGGACGCCGACA
>DUKU01000195.1 GCA_013329135.1 Thermoplasmata archaeon | reverse complement strand
GCGCGCCTTGGGCCCTTGTGCGGCGTGTCAATCAGCTTCTGGTCTCCGGTGTAGGCGTGTATGGTTGTCATCATGCCCTTCTCGATGCCGAAGGTGTCGTTGATGACCTTGGCCGGGGGTGCGAGGCTGCCCGTCGTGCACGAGGCCATGGAGATGATGTTGTGCTTCGCCTTGTCGTACATGTCGAAGTTGACGCCGAGGACGACGGTGACGTCGGCCCCCTTGGCCGGCGCGGATATCACGACTTTGCGAGCGCCCGCGGCCAGGTGCTTCGCCGCCAAGTCCCTCTCGGTGAACAGGCCTGTCGACTCTATGACGACGTCCGCCCCGAGCTTCCTCCACGGTATCTCAGCAAGGTCCTTGCACTGCGTGACCTCGAATCTGTGTCGCCCTACCTTGACGCCGGTCCCGTCGGCTGCGCACTCCACGTCCAGCTTGCCGTAGACCGAATCGTACTTGAGCAGGTATGCGAGCGAGTCGACCGGGACGATGTCGTTCACGGCGACGATCTCGAAGTCCTTGCCCATCCGCTTGCTCCCGAGCGCCGCCCTGTAAACGTTCCTTCCAATCCTTCCGAATCCGTTGATCCCGATCTTGATCACGTTTTTCCCCGTGTCGGTCAAGGCCCACGCGCCTTAAAAATGTGTCTTCTCTACAGCGCGAATTCCGAGTCGACGATGCAGTGCCAGTGCTCAGTGATAACAAAGAGAAGGAAGGGATTTAGCGGAACGGGTTTGGTGCGCACTCTCAGAGCTGGACCTCTATGCCGAGCTTCTCCGTGAGCTCCTTGTAGCGGTTCCTGATGGTGACCTCTGTCACGCCCGCTATGTCCGCGACCTCTCTCTGGGTCCTGCGCTCGTTGCACAGTATGCTGGAGATGTAGATGGCGGCCGCGGCGACCCCCGTCGGGCCCCTGCCAGACGTGAGCTCCTTCTTCGCGGCGTCCTTCAATATCTCCATCGCCTTGGACTGGACCTCTCCCGACAGCTTCAGCTCGGAGCAGAACCTGGACACATAGTCCTGGGGCTTCGTGGGCATCAGCTTGAGCTTGAGCTCACGGGTCATGAACCTGTAGGTCCTGCCGATCTCCTTCCTGCCGACCCTGGATGAGTTCGCGACCTCGTCGAGCGTCCTGGGCACGTTGCACTGCCTGCACGCTGCGTACAGGGATGCTGCCACGACGCCCTCTATGCTCCTGCCCCTGATGAGGTTCTTGTTCACGGCCTTCCTGTATGTCATGGCCGCGGTCTCCCTCACGTTCCTGGGCAGGCCCATGGATGAGGCCATCCTGTCCAGCTCGCTCAACGCGAATGCGAGGTTCCTCTCGGTCGCGTTCGAGACCCTGATCCTGCGCTGCCATTTCCTAAGACGGTACAGTTGCGCCCTGTTCCTCGTCGGGATGCTCTTCCCGTACGAGTCCTTGTTCTTCCAGGAGATCTCCGTAGACAGACCCTTGTCGTGGATGGTGTAGGTCATGGGCGCACCGGTCCTGGCGCGCTTCTCCCCCTGCTCCACGTCGAAGGCCCTCCATTCGGGGCCCTGGTCTATCAGCTGATCGTCGAGGACAATGCCGCAGTCCTCGCAGACGAGTTCTCCGCGCTCATAGTCTCTCACTAGGTGAGCGCTGTTGCACTCGGGGCATCTCTCAATCTGCTCAGTCTCCTCTCTTACCTTTGCCATGGTACCTCTCCTGTTCGATGTAGACCTCCTTGCCGAGCACAGCAAGTGTCCGCATCTCTTTCCTCGGTTCGATGGCAACGTAGGGCGCCCGGGCTGGTCCGAACACCTTCACGACTCTCCCAACCTCCCCCTTCACGTTGTCCCTCACTAGTGTCCTAATGTTCGGTGCGAACCGCGCTTTGACGATGAGCCTCCCGTCGTGCGATATGTCCTGAACCACGCCGAGGAGCTGCAACGTCTCACCAAACATTTTTATAAGTTATGTTGTGCGCCCTATGTGTAATGTTATATATAATGTTTTTCTCAATGTATATAAGGTTTGAGCATCCTTCCGGGTCGATGCGGACCGCACCACTAATAGGGCGCGGGCGCGTGAGAAGGAATATCATGTCTGACATTCCCAAGACACATCCTCGCTATGCGTCCCTGATGCTGAGGGAGCGTTTGGTCGAAGGATTCAACGAGGGCTTGGTCGTCCCGCAGGGCCTGATCGCCCATGGTCGGGGAGAGATGTTCTACTACCTCCTAGGCGAGAGGACGACCAAGGATGCGAGGGCCGCTGCGAAGGCTGCCGCGGCCCTCCTGCTCGAGGCGAAGAGGTCTGTGATATCCGTCAACGGCAACGTCGCCGCGCTGTGTCCGAAGGCGGTCGTCGAACTCGCCGAGGTGTCCGGCGCGAGGGTAGAGGTGGGGCTGTTCCATAGGAGCGACCAACGTGTGTCGAAGATTGCTGCCGCGCTCGAGAGGCACGGCGCGAAGGACGTGCTCGGTTTCCTCCCTGACGCGAAGATACCCGGGCTCGACAGCATGCGCGGGCTCTGCTCGACCGAAGGGATATTCCAGGCAGATGTCGTCCTCGTCCCGCTCGAGGACGGGGACCGGGCGGAGGCCCTTGCCCGCATGGGCAAGAGGACCATCGCCGTCGACCTTAACCCGTTGTCCAGGACGTCCAAGGCCGCGACCGTCACGATCGTCGATGAAGTGACGAAGGCCCTGCCAGAGATCTCGAGGCATGTCGAGGACCTCAGAGACGACCCCGACGCGAGAAGGCTGGCTCTGTCGAAGTACGACCGTGACGAGAACCTCGCTCAGGTAATGGCCTCGATGATGCGCAACCTTGACCGGAAGAGCTGACGGCGCGCGTCCGGCCATCTCGTGCAGGAGCGAGCAGCGGCGGGACGTGTATTGTCCAGCGGCCGCAGCAACCCGATGGCCAGGGCTGGCCCACATGCATGGTCCTACCAACAAATGTATTAGGCTGACCACCGATGCGTTTCGCAGGTAGCATGGCCAAGAAAGAACTGGTCGAGAAAGGCGTTAGACGTATCGAGTGGGCGAGGACCCACATGAAGGTCCTCGAGAACATCAGAGAGCGGATGGTCAAGGAGCAGACCTTCGAGGGCCTCAAGGTCGGAATGGCCCTGCACACGGAGGCGAAGACCGCCGTGCTGGCGCTCACGATCCAGGAGGCGGGGGCCGAGGTGAGGCTAACGAGCTGCAACCCGCTGTCCACGGACGACTCCGTCGCCGTCGCTCTGAACGAGAAGTACGGGCTCACGACGTACGCCAAGAAGGGCCAGAACACAAAGGACTACTACCAGTCACTGAACAAGGTCCTGGACATGAAGCCGGACTATGTCATCGACGACGGTGCGGACCTCATTTTCCTGCTCCACACGAAGCGGAAGGAGCTGCTGCCGAAGATCAAGGGGGCGAACGAGGAGACCACGACTGGCGTGATGCGCCTCAGATCGATGGCGCAGCAGGGGGCCCTCAAGTTCCCGGTCATGTCCGTCAACGACGCTTACATGAAGTACCTCTTCGACAACAGATACGGGACGGGCCAGTCCACGATGGACGGGTTCATGGCCGCGACCAACCTCGTCATCGCAGGCAAGGACTTCGTCGTTGCTGGGTACGGCTGGGGCGGCCGCGGGATCGCCATGCGCGCAAAGGGTATGGGCGCCGATGTGACGGTCTGCGAGGTGGACCCGATCAGGGCCATCGAGGCGAAGCTGGACGGATATGCGGTCATGCCGATGTCCCAGGCCGTGAGGGGTGCGGACATCATCGTCTCCGCGACTGGATGCAAGGATGTCGTCACCGCGAAGGATATCAACGCCATGAAGGACGGCTGCGTCCTGGCCAACTCCGGACACTTCGACAACGAGATATCGAAATCGGCCCTGCTGAAGCTCTCGAAGCGGCACGCGCAGGTCCGCGACTCCGTCGAGGAGTTCGAGCTCAAAGACGGGCGGAAGGTGTACCTCCTCGCGGAGGGCAGGCTCGTCAACCTGGCTGCGGGACAGGGGCATCCAGTGGAGATCATGGACATGAGCTTCGCGATACAGGCCCTGTGCCTCGAGTACCTCGACTTCAGCGCGCAGACCCTCGAGCCCGAGGTCTACGACGTCCCGGACCACCTCGACGACCAGGTGGCACGTCTGAAGCTGCAGACCATGGGCGTCAAGATCGACAAGCTCTCGAAGGACCAGCGGACCTACGTGAGGAGCTGGCGCGAAGGCACGTAGACGCGCTCGTTCTTATGCGCAAGCCCATGTCAGAGAACGATCTCGGAGCCGCCGCTATCCGACTTTTCAAGTATGACGGGGCCGATACGGGATGGGCACAGGGGAGCAGGACTTGCGCAAGAACAATTTCCTGGGGGTCTACGGCCACACATGCGTGGACCTGATCTATTCATCTGAACGGTTCCCCGAGCCGAACACCTGCGTGGAGCTGAAGGGACGGACAGAGCTCTACGGTGGTACTGGCGCGAACCTCGCGAGGATAGCCTCTACGCTCAGCGTGCCGACAGCCCTGGCAAGCCATGTCGGGGACGACTTCCCGAAGGACTTCATGGACGCCCTGAGGGCGAGCGGCGTCGATACGACTGACGTGGTCAAGGTCAGGGGGAAGAGGACCCCCTTCGTCATCATGGTCTCGGACAGCGCGCACAACCAGATAGGTTTCGTGGAGCAGGGGGCCGTCCTGGAGCAGGACAGACTCCCCATCAGGACCCACACCTCGGACTCGTCGAAGTTCGTCCACATAGGCACTGGGCGCCCCTCGTACATGCTCAAGGTCGCGAAGCGGGCCAGGGCGAAGAAGAAGATGGTGTGCTTCGACCCAGCGCAGGAGCTGCACTATGTGTACGACTCGCAGTCGTTCAAGGCCGTGCTCGAATTCTGCGACGGTCTGTTCGTCAACACTTCCGAACTCCAAAGGGCCAAGTCGTACCTGAACCTGAAGGAGGATGTGGAGCTGCTCTCGCACGTGAAGATGCTAGTGGTGACGATGGGTGGCGAGGGCAGCAGGATACTCACATCGGACGACGACGTCCTCGTCGGGAGCATACAGCCAGACAAGGTCGTCGACACCACTGGCGCGGGCGACGGTTTCAGGGCAGGGTTCTACGCGGGCCTTTCGAAGTCGTTGCCGATCGAGGAGTGCGCATGGATCGGTGCCTCCACCGCTTCCTTCGTCGTCGAGGGCGTGGGCGCGCAGAGCACGCTGCCCAGCTGGGACATGGTCCAGAGACGAGCCGCGCGCAGGAAACAAGTCTGAGTCTGCAGTGGGACCGATCCTCGGGCATGTGCCAGAAATCTGGCTTCGAGTCGATGAATCCGAAAGGTTTATGAAAGGACATCCCATTATACGGCACCGGTGAGCACCAGATGGCCGTGGGATTTATACTGATAAGTACCGCGCCAGCCAAAGAGCACGAGGTCTACAACGAGCTCCTGAAGGTCAAAGAAGTGGTGGAGTTGCACCCTCTCTTCGGAGAATACGACCTGATCGCCAAGATCGAGGCGGAGGACTTCAACCTGCTCGGGCAGGTCGTTGTCGACAAGGTTCGCTCGATTCCAGGCGTCATCGACACCAAGACCTTGACCGGAATAAAGTTCTGAGGCTGAGGGCAGTATCGAGAAATGGGTGAACTACAATGGATGGAATACTTGAGTTCCTAACTGTGCTGATGATGGTATTTGGTCTCTTCATGTTGCTAGCAGGCGTATTCACCGCCTACTTCGGTAGCGGGAAGAGCCGCATGATAGGCGTTGTTCTGCTGGTCATCGGTCTCGTCGTGGGCGTCCTGTGGGGCGTTATGTGCCTCGATTCCGTCAATGTCATCGAGGTGGACCTGAGTGCTGCTCTATGGAATGCCTTCCTATACATCATCGCGGGTCTTCTCGGGGCCCTTGCGGCGGTCGGGGTATTCCTCGTCGCCATAATGAAGTCCTGAGCGCAGGCACGGGACGCAAACCTTTTTCTACAAACCGTTCTTCTACCTTTTCACATGAGCGTCCAGATTGTTTTGGGCAGCAAGAGCGACATGAAGGTGGCCGAGAAGGCGGTCGCCGTGCTGAAGGAACTAGGGATTCCATACAAGCTCAGCGTCGCCAGCGCCCACAGGACGCCTGAGCTGGTGGAGAAACTGGTGAGCGAGGCCGATGCCGAGGTCTTCATCGCCATCGCAGGCCTCTCCGCCGCACTCCCGGGAGTCATCGCCTCCAGGACCATCAAACCCGTGATAGGCGTGCCGGTCAGCGGTACACTGAACCTCGACGCCATCCTCTCAGTCGTCCAGATGCCACCCGGCATACCCGTGGCGGGCGTCGGCTTGGACAGGGGAGAGAACGCCGCGATATTGGCCGCTCAGATGCTCGCGCTCAAGGACCCCAAGGTCGGGGACGCCCTCAAGGCGTATCGCCAGAGGCTCAGGGACAAGGTCGTGCAGGACTCGAAGGAAGTTGAGATGTAGATGTTCGACGCGCAGAAGTTCATCGACCAGCAGGTCAAGAAGATCGGCGAGGACGTCAAGGGGAATGCGATAATCGCCGCCTCTGGAGGCGTCGACAGCACCGTGTGCGCCGCACTGGTCAGCAGGGCCATGGGCGACAGGCTCCTTGCGATATATGTCGACACGGGCTTCATGAGGAAGGGGGAGACCGCGAATGTCGACAAGATGCTCTCCCGCCTTGGCGTGAACCACAGGGTCGTGGACGCGAGCGATGAGTACTTCGACGCGCTGAAGGGCGTCACGGACCCCGAGAGAAAGAGGAAGATCATAGGCGAGAAGTTCATACGCGTGTTCGAGCGCGAGGCGAAGAAGTTCGACGCGTCGTATCTGGTCCAGGGAACGATAGCCCCGGACTGGATTGAGAGCGGCGGAGGCCTCAGGGACACCATCAAGTCGCACCACAACGTCGGCGGTCTGCCGGCCGACATGAACCTGAAGCTTGTGGAACCGCTCAGGGACCTCTACAAGGACGAGGTGCGCC
>DUKU01000157.1:3047-4991 GCA_013329135.1 Thermoplasmata archaeon | reverse complement strand
CGAAGAGATCCCGTCATCGGTCCTGGACGAGCTGAGGTCCGTGGATCTCGCATCCATGACGCCCATGGATGCCTACATCAGGCTGAACGCGCTCAAGAAAAAAGCAGGTGGTCCAGCTGGGAAAGATAAGGGTACTCGATGACGACACTGTCAACAAGATAGCCGCCGGTGAGGTCGTCGAGAGGCCCGCATCGGTGGTCAAGGAGCTCGTCGAGAACTCCTTGGACTCGGGCGCGGACTCGGTCCATGTCTCCGTCGTCGACGGCGGTCGGCGGTCCGTCACCGTCAGGGACGATGGGTGCGGCATGTCCCGTGACGATGCCATCGCGTCGTTCGGCAGGCACGCGACGAGCAAGATCGTGGATGTGGATGACCTCAGGCGGCTCACATCCTATGGTTTCAGGGGCGAGGCGTTGTCGTCCATAGCCTCCGTCTCCAAAGTGGCCCTCAGGACAAGGGACCACGGGGCGCAGGAGGGCACTGAGGTCCTTGTATGCGGCGGGAAGTCGGAGGGACCCCGGCCCGCGGGCTGCCCTCCGGGGACCGAGGTCGTCGTCGAGGACCTGTTCTACAACGTGCCCGCGCGCGGGAAATCAGTCAAGTCGAGGGCCACAGAGCTGGCGCACTGCAGGGATGTCGTTGTCAGTTTCATGCTGTGCAGGCCCGGTATCTCGTTCTCGTTCTCGTCGGATGACCGCCTCGAGCTGGTCCATTCTTCGGCTGAAGGCATGAACGGTTCCTTGGCGGCCGCGTTCGGCGATGCGGTGGCCGGTGGCATGCTTCATGGCGAGGCCGATGGCGACGGCGTGCGCGTCGAGGCCTTCTTCGGTCGGCTGGAGCACACGCGGTCATCTCCCATGGATCTGCACCTGTTCGTCAACGACAGGCCTGTCAGGAGCCCGAGGATCGTCTCGTCCATCGTGAAGGGGTACGGTTCCAGGCTCATGAAGGACAGGTATCCGGTCGGCGTCCTGAGGGTTTTCGTCGACCCGTCGGTCGTGGATGTCAACGTCCATCCGACGAAGAGGGAGGTGAGGTTCGATGACGAGCCCGCTGTCATCGATGTCATCCAGAGGTGCGTCGAGTCGGCGCTCAAGGAGCCAGACCTCACGTTCAGGTACGACCTCACGAGGTTCTCACAGTCATTCGAGCCGAGGCCTCCGGAGGAGGCAGAGGGTCATGTCGCCTCGCTGCAGTCGGTGCTGCAGGTGGAGGAGCTGCCCGCGCAGGACCGACAATCCGCGATCGTCCCGCTCGCGCAGATCATGAACACATACATCCTCGCAGAGTCACGCGGGAACCTTCTGCTCATAGACCAGCACGCAGCCTCCGAACGCGTCGTGTATGAGGGTGTGCTGTCTGCCATGAGATCCGGCAAGGAGGTCTCCCAGAGATTGCTGACGCCCATCGTGCTGCGGCTCACGCCGTCGGAGGTGAAGGTCCTCGAGGAGAACAGGGAGCTCGTCGAGAGGGCGGGTTTCGTCGCGGAGCCGTTCGGGGGGGACTCATACTCGCTCAGGTCCATCCCGACGGTCCTCGGGGTCGCGCAGGGTGAGGTCGCACTCAGGAACATACTCGGGGAGCTGGCCCAGATGCCGTCCCACAGGAGGCTCGGGCTCGACATCATTTGGAGGGTTGCGTGCCACACGGCGATAAGGGCTGGCGAGACCCTGTCGAACGCGCAGATGAGGCAGTTGGTCTCGGACCTTCTCAGGACCGAGAGTCCATACACGTGCGAGCATGGCAGGCCGACCATGATCGTGCTCTCCCCGGTTGACCTGGAGAAGCTCTTCAAGAGGCGCGTGTGAGCGTTCAGGCGTGCTCGAATATCTGTGAGCCGTCCTTGTCGAGTATCCCGTACCGTCTCGCGACATCGCCGACCTTCTCGGCGGTCCGCTTGTCCAACAGGGGAGGCTTGTGAGATGCCAGGATCTCCTTGACCCT
>DUKU01000157.1:0-2846 GCA_013329135.1 Thermoplasmata archaeon | reverse complement strand
GGTATCATGAGGTCCTTCCTCATGTGCCTCAGCGTGTGCGGGTCGGATAGGAACGTGCCTCCCGGGCCCTGCCTCTTGATCGCATCCAGCCCGAGCCGGTCATCGTCGATCGCGATGCCCTGCCTGAGCCTCCTCAACCAGCGCAGGGCCTCGCAGTCCATGACCATCTTCTCCGGTGACATCATGGCCGCCCGGTCGAGGCCTCCGAGGCCGACCATGAGGTCGGAGCCAGTCAGGAGAGACGCGAGCGCGGTCATGCCCGTCTGATATCCCGCTTCGGCCAGCAGCGACCTCGACGCGTTCGACGGACCTCCCGCGCAGCAGGGCAGACCGTAGTGGTGCGCCATCTCTATCGCGGCCGAGTCCATCAGGATGCCTTCGGGCGTGCCGCACAGGAACACCCCGGACTTGAGGTCCGTGACGCCGGAGAACGACGAGTAGATGCACGGCGCGCCCGGGCTCGCGGCCTGGGACATAACGATGCCGCACAGGTTCTCTGCGGCGATGACCGCGAGGGAACCAGCGACCGTGACGGGGGTCACGGACCCGGCTATCGCCATGGACAGATGCACGACGGGCACCCCGGCCCTTGCCAGCTCCACGAGCGCCTCGGCCTCTCCGTGGTCGTACCTCAGAGGTGAGATCGGCGTGCACACATCCGAGAAGATCGGCCTCCTCCTCAGCTCCTCCCGGGAGCCCAGGATCGCAGAGCACACGTCTATCTGGAACCGTGCCTCGTCCGAGGAAGCGGCCCCGTGCTGGATGTGCTTCGATGAGTACGCGATGGCCACGAGGAACTCGTAATAAGATGACTTGTCAGAAGGCATGTCCGTGGCCACGACGGGCGGCCACACGAAGTCGACCTCAGGCAGTGCGTCCGCGAGCACGATGAGGTCCGTGAGGTCCTTCAGCTTCGACGGTCTCTTGACCCCCTTCTCGAGGTCCAAGACCGCTGGCGGTTGACCGTCGGTCGATATCAGTTGCACGCCGTCCTCGGGCACGGTGTGGTCCCTGCCGCCTCTGGAACATATCCGGACCTTCCTAGGGGCGGTCCTGAGCGCCTCCGCGACCACGCGTTCTTCGAGCCACGCCCTCTGCGAGCCAGTGTCGACCTTGGCCCCTGCATGTGCTAGGATGTTGAGCACCTCGGCGCTCTCGACCCTCACTCCCGTCTCGCTCAGTATGCGGAGCGCCGCCCCGTGTACCTTCTCCTTGTCGCTCCTAGACAAGACACTCATGCTCGCCATCGTCATGCTCTACCCTCCTCCGCGCGTGCAAGCCCGCCCACAACATCCCCAGGTGACGGGCCTGAAAACCATGAGGTTCCACGTGTAGATTAACGCTCTGTCTCAGCCGTCCCTTCTTGATATATCGTTTGCGGTCCCATCCAACGCATCCAATGATCGGATGCATGCGAAAACTATTACTTCACGGACTGTGTCAACCGCCTGTCGGAAGGTGGCCCCATGGGTCTCAACATGGCTATTACGGAACTGGAAACTGACAAGGCGCTCTGCAAGACGAAGAAGCTCACGCTGGCCAAGGTGTACGTGGACGACCCGTCCGCCTGGGCAGGCCTGGTCGAGGTGGACAAGGTCGTGGACCTGAAGAACGCCTCGGCGAAGCTCGGCAAGGAGAAGCTGGATGCGATCCTCAAGAAGGCGCGGCAAGAGCCGGAGGGTGACGAGATATTCTTCGAGAAGATCAAAGACCCTGAGGACCGGAAGACCCTCGGGCCGTTCGTGAACGATGTCAAGACGAACTGGATCCTCGTCGACAAGGTCCCGGCGGACCGCAAGAAGGATGTCCTCGCAGCGGCGAACAAGGCGAACTCCGTGACGGAGTGGGACCTTGTGGAGTTCGATGCGATGTACGCGACATGCGCGAACTGCGGCCTGTCGTGGGACAACAAGAAGGGATGCGTGGGCAACTTCGGCCCGTCAGGCTCTCCCGTGCCCGGCCTTGCAAAGAAGTACGGCCTCACGATCCTCGCGAAGGTGGAAGAACTCGGCGAGAAGAAGACCGTGCTGACACCCAAGGATGCCGAGAAGCTGCTCGAGGAGGTCAAGATCCTGAGAGCGAAGACCCCTGCGGAGGGTAAGATGATCGTCCGCAGGATCGAGGGCACCCTGACCAGGCTCGAGGCGATTGCCAAGTGCTCCAAAGAGTCCGGCGTGGGCTTCTACTTCTTCTGAGCGAGGGATGGACTCTTGTCAGCCGAGAGTGATCTTCGGGCAGGGAGGTCTAGAGTGGTCCTCGCCAAGGGCCCCGAAGGTGCCGTCTCGGTCGAGCTCGTCCCCCTCAGGGAAGGGGTCTCCCGGGGCTTCATGAAGTACTCCCCGAGAGGGCTCAGGCTGTCCGATGCCGTCGCCCGGGAGCTGGGCCGAGCGCTCGCCGACGGATGTTCAGGGAAGCTCCTTGCCGCAGACACGAGGAAGAGGCTCTTGGCGCGCGTGCTCGGGCCCCAGGGATGGAGCGTCTCGCGGGCCGTCGAGGAGCGCATGGATCACAAGTGCAGTCTGTGCACCACGTACGACCTGCCCATGGACGAGGAGCTGCAGGACGACAAAGGCGCGAAACCGGATGTCAGCGACACGTCCCACATGGTGGGCGTCAGCATGGACATGGGGGACAGGTGCGCCTTCGGGTTCTACACGGACGATGGGGACACGGCGAGGATCGTGTCCGATGGGCCGAGGAAGCAGGGCATGCTCGTGGCGCAGTCGTCCGAGGACATGGCCGTCGCCGCGGACTGCCTGGTCAAGTTCCTCGCGGTCGCGAGGAAGAAGTGGGCGGTCTTCTCCATCGACATGGGCAGGTTCGTCAGGCACTACGACCCCATGGTC
>DUKU01000102.1:7151-8271 GCA_013329135.1 Thermoplasmata archaeon | reverse complement strand
GCCAGCGACCCTCACCGAGTCAGACGACACCATGACTTCCGCTCCGAAGTCCTTGAGGTGCTGGATGATGGCCTTGTCTCCCTGTGGGGATCCCGCATCCAGGTTCTTGACGGTGACATCTCCGGAAGTCATCGCACCCGCGGCGAGGACGAACGCCGCGGACGAGTAGTCTCCTGGAACGGTGTATTCAGGCCTCTCCAGGTGCTGGCCACCCTTCACTGCGAAGCCGTCATCGGACGCTAGCACTTCGCCTCCGAAGCTGCGCAGCATGTCGATTGTGATGTCTATGTACGGTTTGGATATGGTTTCCCCGCCGATTCGGACCAGCGTGTCGTCGGTCTTCTGGGTGCACGCGATCAGGAGGGATGACACGAACTGAGAGCTCACTCCGCCCTGCACCTCGGTGCTCGGTCCTCTGATCGGGCCCGTGACCTTGACCGGGGGCCGACCAGTCTGTCCGAGGTATGAGATCTTCGCACCCAGCTTGCCGAGCGCGTCGACGAGCGGAGCCATCGGTCTCTTCACGAGGCTCTCATCGCCTGTGAGCGTGGTCGGCGAGGGCAGCAGGGACGCTATGCCCGTCATGAGCCTCATGGTCGTGCCGGAGTTCTTTGCATCGATGACCGATGTTGCCGGACCGAGGTCGTCGCAGTGTATGTCGATGGAGGTGGACCTCGTCTGGACTGTCGCTCCCATGACCTCGAGCGCGTCGAGCGTCGCCTTCGTGTCCTCGGAGATCAGGGGATGGTTGAGCGTGAACGGGCCGTGTGTCAGCGCGCCCAGGACCATCGCTCTGTGAGTGTACGACTTGGACGGGGGCGCGGTGACTGTGCCCCTCGCAGTGGATGACTTGATCAGAATAGCCGTGGGACCACCTCCCGCGCGGGGGTCTCGTTCACCGATGCCGTGAGGACTTTCCCCTCGAACTTGCGTTCCAGCATCCGCTTCAACCTCGTCTCATCCTCCCTCCTCGCGAGGATCACGGTCGCCGGGCCGGTGCCGGATATCCCCGAGGCGACTGCTCCGTTCGTCCTGGCCAGCTCCGCGACGTCCTCAGTGAGTCCCAGGACCTCGGAGCACGCCCTCGAGTTGATCTCCATCGCCTTGGCGTATTCCCCTG
>DUKU01000102.1:3952-6995 GCA_013329135.1 Thermoplasmata archaeon | reverse complement strand
GATCGAGAGTGATGGGTCTAGGTTGCCTTTGCTGAGTATCCTCCTCGCGCGGTTGTCCGTGACCACGGTCCCGCCGAAGTAGCACGCAGACGCGTCATCGAACGCGCCTGTGACGGTGACGCCCGCTCTGAGCGATTCGTCGATTGCGGTCCCGAGCACCCGTGTGTCGTCTGGAGGAATCCCGGCCGCCCTGGTCGCGGCCAGGACCACCACGTTGGACACGGCGCTGCTGCTCTTGAGGCCGCGGGAGACCGGTATGTCGGACTCCACCGTGACCTCTGCGCCCATGTCCTTCAGGCCCGCACCGTCCAGGACCGCCCTCACGCAGCCCTCGACCAGGGCGGTCCCTTCTCCGTGCCCACCTTGCACGAACACCGGGCCCTTGAGGAGCTTCACCTCGGCGTCGGCTTCTAAAGTGATCCCGAACGCGGCGCCAATACCCGTCGGTATGGCATTCACTATGGTCGCCGCGCCCCTGCACGCCGCCCTGCCTATCATGACAGCGCCCTCCTGGCAGCTGCACGCATCGCGTCCACGTCAGGCTCGGTTCCGGTCCACGACCTGAACGATTCGGCCCCCTGGTTCACGAGCATGTCGAGTCCGCCGAGCGCCTTCGCCTTCCTGGCGGCCGCGAATCTCATGGATCTGGTCACGCGCGGGTTGTACACCATGTCGAAGAACACGACCCCGTGCTTGAACAGGCGTGCGGGCACGGGTGCCGCGCCGCCCACTCCGTCCGTGCCGAGAGGCGTGCAGTTGACCACGACGTGGAAAGTCTTCTTGGTCCGCCTGAGCGCCTCGGTGGTCATGGCCTCGATGCCCATCTCCTTGGCCATCCTCGCCCCCTTCTTCGGGTCCCTGGCAGCGACCGTCACGTGCGCCCCCGCGCGCGCCAGGCCCAGGGCAGCCGCTCGAGCAGCTCCTCCTGCACCGACGACGAGCGCTTCCGTGTCAGAACCTATGTGTGTTTTTGGTTCAATCGCCTTCATGAACCCTATGATATCTGTGTTTTTACCGTGAATATGAGTGCCTTCGAACTTGACCGTGTTCACTGCCCCTGTCGATACGGCCTCCGGGTCGAGGTGGTCGCAGAGTGCATGCACTTTCTGCTTGTGTGGGATGGTCACGTTGATGCCTGAGAACCCGAGCCTGCGGAATGTCTTGAGTGTGTCCCTGCCTAGCGCCTCTGGGGGCAAATCGAGGTTCAGGTATGTCCCCGCAAGGCCCGCCCCGTGGAGCGCAGCCTCCTGCATCGGCTTCGACACCGAATGATGGACCGGATGGCCCAGGAGCCCGAGGATGAACCTGTCCTTATTGTCCAGAGATGATTGCGACCCAATGTCGAGCTGGCCAGGAGCTGCGGGCTTCCCCTTGAGGCTGCAGTACACCATGGACGACCCCATCTGCCGGGCGCACACCCTCGTGAGCTGCCCCTGGTCCCCCATGCCTATGAGCACGAACCTGTCGCCCGCTGCCGAGTGCCTCAGGCCGAGCGACGCGAGCATCAGCGCCTGCCCCGCGTCCTCGCACGGCATGGCTACCTTGCCGAAATCACCGGCCTTGCACGCCCTTGTCAGGGCCTTCTCCACATCCTTCGCGGCCGCGGGTCGGCCGAAGTGGAAGGATGCGATCACCGAGGGCTTCCTGTCCCTCCTTCTGAGCTCTCCCAGCAGCCTGCCGTCCCTCTGGAGTTCGAGGTCCACATACTCGAAGCCGGCGCCTAGGACGGCCCTCAAGGCCTTCTCCCTGGCGCCGCCCCTGAGCCTGGACCTGCCCCCCTCTTCGGACGACCGAAGAGTAGCTATCGCCGGCCCCCGGACAGCCTCCCTCACCTTGGATAGGGTCATGGCATCGAACCTGGGGATGCGCAGATGGTCGAGCCTGACCTCGACCAGGTCAGCGCCTTCCCTGAACGCCTTCCTTGACGAGTCAGATACTCCCGAGACGCTCCTCTCGACGAGAGAAGCGACGATGTAGGTCATCCCTCACTTCTCCCGTATGGTCTCTTCGACACGCATGCCGAAGTGCCTGCCGGCCCTCTCGATCTTGAGCGTGATGGTGTCCCCCAGCTTGAGCCTCGAGACGGAGACGACCTTCCCTTTCGAGTACACCCGGATGGTCTCGGCGTTCTGGACGATCGTGGAGAACCGCTCTCCGTCGACGTCCGCCTCGATGAGCAGCAGGGGCCGTCTCTCGACCTTGGTCCTCCCGACCACGACCTTCCTGGTGTGCCCGTCTGCGCCAACGACGAGCGCCTCGTCCCCGCCCTGAAGCTCGGATAGGTACCTCGTGGTGCCGTCGGGCATGAGTATGTACGCGTGCACTGGTCCCGCGTTGACCCTGAAGGGCCGCGAGGCTGCGTACTCGGACTCCAGCGATTCGGAGTGTATCAGGAACATGCACGAGGACTGGTTGCCTATCAGCATCCCCTCGCCGACGCTGAGCATGGAGCAAGTGTCTATGCACACCCTGTCCCCGAGCCCCAGCTGCCTCAGGACGGTTATCCTCCCCTCCTGCAGGTCGAGCTTCGGGGCGCCCTCCTCCAGCATCTTACGGAGCTTGCCAAGCTCCTCGAGCTTCGAGGGTACGAACAGGACCCCGTCCGCGCCCTTCTCCATGGTCTCGAAGAAGAGCTTCGCCTCCTCGGCGGTCCTGGCGAGCATGAGCAGCTTCGAGCCGGTGCCTTGGAAATGGACTATGAGGTTCTCTAGCGGGATGACCTTCCAGTCCTTTGCGGATATGATGATGTTCTGAGTGCGCTCGGCGGCCTTCTTGGCGGCAACCTCATCCGTCTTCTTCTTGATCTCGACGAGCCTGCCGATCCTCTGGCCGTCCTCGAAGAAATCAGAACCGTCGAGGATGATGGACCTGAACCTGCCGAGCTTGGCGAGGGCATGGTCCTTCTTGTCCAGGACAACCGTGTCGAAGCCGTTCTCCAGAGCGGCGAGCACGACCCTCTTCCTCGATTCGCCGCTCGGCTGGTGGATGGCCCCGACCCACACCTTGCGGTCGATCAGGGCATTCACCGCCTATACGCCTCTCC
>DUKU01000102.1:1563-3679 GCA_013329135.1 Thermoplasmata archaeon | reverse complement strand
GTGTCTATGGATCCAGTGTAGCTCGTCTTCACGACATCGGCCCCTAGTTCCGCGGAGAGTCGCGCGCAGTGCTTGACCGCCTCCACATCGAACGCGCTCTTGACGTTCTTTCCCCTGGGGTAGCACATGGCCAGGAGCGGCATGCCCAGCTCCCTGCATCGGTCCGCGACCGAGCCGAAGTCGGCTACCATCCTGTCCTCGTCGTCCCCGCCCAGGTTACAGTGTATGGATACGGCGTCAGCGCCGAGGGCCGCCGCATCGTCCGCCCTTGCCACCAGGACCTTCAGGTTCGGGTCCGGCGACATCGATGTGCTGGCTGATATGTGGACTATGAGTCCCAGCCTCGACCCCACAGACGGGCCTGCAAACGGGACGAGCCCTTTGTGAATGACGATCGCCGAGGCTCCGCCTTCGGCGAGCTTGTCCACAGTGCTCCGTATGTCCTCTATGCCCTTGACCGGACCTAGGGATATCCCGTGGTCCATGGGCACAATGACGGTCTTGCCAGTTCCCTGGTCGAAGATCCGCCTCATCCGAATCGTCTTGCCCGTCATCAAATCACCAATGTCTTACCGTGCTACGGTGTGTCAATGCCGTCGCCATTGCGCTGGACGTATAAGTCCCTTGCTACACCTTGGCAGTGCGAAGGCGTACATTATGTCGCAATATTAATGTATTATTGTACACATGTAGTCATCGATTCCTATGTGGGACAAGATAGCGAACTACTTCGAGAAATACCCTTCACAGGCGAAGGTCGCCAGGTATCTCTTGAGGTACGGCTTGCGGATCGACAGGGACCATGTCTTCTGCGGCGACGTGAGGATCGCAGATTCGTCGCTCGCGAGGGCCGCGGGCGTGGACAGAAGGGTGGTCAAATCCACGCTAGAGACCATCAAGGGCGACCCCACGCTTCTGAAGTTCTTCTCGCAGCTGCAGCCTACGAACCACCTGAAGAACGCCGCGTCCGCCATGGGCTGGAGTGCGATCGAGATCGTGCCGACGGACGCCCATGAGCCAGGTATCATAGCGTCCGTGGCTGAGATACTGTCGAGGTCACAGATCAGCATCCGGCAGGCCATAGTGGACGATCCCATGACATCAGAGGAGCCGAAGCTGTTCATCGTGACTGAAAGCCAGGTCCCGTCGGAATTGATACCCCTGATCCGCCAGTCCAAGGGCGTCAAAGGCGTGACCATATACTGAGCCATGGGCCTGAGGCCGCGGTGATCCGATGCGTCCGGAGGGGGAGCACGCGAGGGCATATTTCGCGATTGCGGTGGCGATGGTATCCATCTCCTTCGCGTCCATATTCATCAAGTGGAGCGAGAGCCCTCCGTTCGTCCTGGCGTCGTACAGGTTGGGACTGACGTGCCTCATCCTGCTTCCTATCCTCGTCTACACCGGCGGCCACAAGACCATTCTCTCGTTCCGAAGGGATGAGTGGGCCATCGTCCTCCTCAGTGGGGTGGCCCTTTCGTTCCATTTTGGCCTTTGGATAGTCTCACTCAGCCTCACCCTGGTCTCAACGTCCGTCATACTGGTCACGTCGCACCCGATCTTCGTCGCCTCGGTCTCGCACTTCATCATGAAAGAGCATGTGAGGAAGGTCGCCGCCGTCGGCATCGTGATCGCCTTCACTGGTGTCTGCGTCATCTCGTTGAACGATTACGCTGCTGGCGGGAGCTCCCTACTGGGCGACCTGCTGGCATTCGTAGGCGGCCTCTGCGCCGGCGTGTACTTCCTGTCCGGCAGGGTCGCGCGCCGTACGATGCCGCTCACGCCCTATGTGTTCTCCGTGTACGGGATATCCGCGTTCATACTGCTCGTGTCCGCCGTGGCGGTGGGCGATGATTACATCGTGACGGACGGCAGGGAGCTGACCTTGTTCCTGTTGTTGGCCATCATCCCGACCATATTCGGCCACACGATGTTCAACTACGCCCTTAAGAAGGTCCCGGCACACATCGTGTCCACGAGCGTCCTCGGGGAGCCCGTGGGAGCCTCGTTGCTCGCGTATCTCCTGCTGCCGGGAGAGGTGCCCGGCGCTTGGATCATACTGGGCGGCGCCCTCGTCGTGGGAGGACTCTACATCGTACTGACCAGGGGAATGCCT
>DUKU01000102.1:0-1495 GCA_013329135.1 Thermoplasmata archaeon | reverse complement strand
TTCTGGCTGCGAGCTGGACGTGGAAGATCCCGTGAGGCCTTAACGAATGTCCCCAACGGGGCCCACCGTACCTTTCAAGCGATAACAATAATAGGCCCCAAATCAACACTGTTATCATGGGCCACAATCTAGACGACGTCGACAGGAAGATCCTGAGGGAGCTGCAGACCGATGGCCGGGCGTCGTTCAGGGACATATCATCCCGCATAGGCGTGAGCACACCGACCGTGAGCGCCAGGGTGCAGGCCATGACGGACATGGGCCTGATCAAAGGTTATTCGGCAGTCCTGGACGCCGACATGTTGGGCCAGGTCTCCGTCGTGATATCTGTCGATGTGAAACCCTCCGACGTGGAGAAGGTCTACTCGAAGCTCGTCGATGAGGAGATGGTGCGCCAGCTCTTCATCCTCTCGGACTCGCGGCTCATGCTCATGGTGTCGTATTACAACCAGATCAAGTACAAGCGGTTCATCGAATCCCTGTCCCAGATACCCGAGATAAGGGGATTGACGACCTCCATGGTGCTGAAGGCGCCGAAGGAGGCCCAGAGGGCAGCGCTAACGGACGAGGCGGGGCTGCTCATCAGGTGCTACTACTGCGGCCACCTCATCCACGACGAGGGCGTGAAGCTGAAGATCGACGGGAAATACCACTACCTCTGCTGCGGCGTATGCGCGAAGCTGTACAGGGAGAAGTACGACAAGCTGAAGAAGTCGGCTTAGGTATATCGGCCTCCCTAGAATCGTGTGGCCCGACTGGGCCCTGCGTTTCTCTACTTCACGTACTTGTCGGGGTTCTTGTCGAAGGCTGTCTTGCATCCAGGCGCGCAGAAGAAGTATTCCTTTTCCTTGTGTACCGACTTCCACTTGGCCGTCTTGGGGTCCACTTCCATCTTGCATATCGGGTCTATCGCCATCTCCTCACCTCTCAAAGCTAGTGGGGAGCGGAGCCAGGTTCTCAGTTGCGGGGCATAGAGTGGGGTCTAGCTCCGCTCCTGTTCCAGATCAATGCCACCGGCTAGGATATCTCTTGTCCCGTACCATTCGGGCGCATCACAGCAATGACCGGGGCGTTTGTGTGTCAACAACCCTTATATTACACACCCGGCATGACCACCATCCAGATACTGGTGAGATAGAATGGCGATATTCGAGAAATCATCCGAGAAGGCCGTCACAAGAGCGATAATCGCCGGGTTCACGAAGGACATGGAGAGGTTCGCGGACACCGATGTGATCGTCGTCGGAGGCGGACCGAGCGGACTGATAGCTGCACGCGACCTCTCTCTGAAGGGCGTCAAGGTCCTCATCATCGAGAGGAACAACTACCTGGGTGGCGGTTTCTGGCTCGGCGGTTTCCTCATGAACACCATCACCATCAGAGCGCCAGCCCATAAGATACTGGACGAGCTCGAGATCAAGCACGAGGAGTTCGAGAAGGGGCTGCACGTCGTGCCGGGGCCGTTGGCCTGCTCCAAGCTCATCGCTGCCGCGTG
>DUKU01000047.1 GCA_013329135.1 Thermoplasmata archaeon | reverse complement strand
CCGGATGCCCATGTGGAGGCGCCCACGGCAGGGTCCGTGCTCCTGGCCGGCCTGCTCCTGAAGATGGGCGGCTACGGCATCATACGAGTCGCGATACCTTCGCTGCCGGAGGGCGCGAGCGAGCTCTCGATCCTCATGGCCGTGATAGGCGTCATCAGCATAGTGTACGGCGCGATGCTGTGCCTCGCTCAGAAGGACCTGAAGAAGATGGTCGCATACTCGTCCATCAGCCACATGGGTTTCGTCCTTCTGGGTTTCGCCACCCTGAGCCAGGTGGGCATCGTCGCGGGCGTGTTCACGATGTTCGCCCACGGGCTCGTCACCGCTGTCCTGTTCATGATGTGCGGCGTCATGCAGCACAAGTGCGGCACCAGGCTCATACCAATGCTGGGCGGGCTGTCCAAGCGCATGCCCATCGCCGCTACGCTCATGACCGCGGGTTTCCTTGCATCCCTTGGTCTCCCTGGCCTGGTCAGCTTCGCGGCGGAGTTCATGGTGTTCTACGCGACCTTCGTGAAGTGGTCCTTGTGGGTCTTGGTGCCAATCGTGGCGGTCGCCGTGACCGCCGCCTACTACCTGTGGGCGTTGCAGAGGTCCATGTTCGGCCCGATGACGGACAGGATCGACACGTCTCACCTGAAGGACATGGACTGGTTCGAGTACGTCCCCGTCGCCGCGCTCATGGCGCTCATCGCGGTGTTCGGTGTGTTCCCTGGCCTGATATTCTCGAGGATCGACTCCGCGGTGGAGATCGTGATGAGGCTATTCGGAGGTGGATGAGTTGACCGTACTGAACATGCTGGAACCATTCATGCCGCAGCTCATCCTCGTGCTGTTCGCCCTCCTGCTGCCGGCCCTAGACTACCTGTTCAAGGACAAGCGGCTTCTGGCCGTCGCAACCCTGATGCCTCTCGTGGGAGTTGCGGTCGCGGTCGTCGCTTGGATGTTCTTCGACGCGTGGACCCCGCCTGCGAGCAGCATCCCGCTGGTCGAGATAGACCTGTTCTCCGGACTGTTCACGCTCGTGTTCCTGGCGGTCGGGATAATCGTGGTCCTGACATCCGCGGACTTCGTACGCAAGGATAGGAACCAGGGCGAGTATTACGCGCTCATACTCCTGGCAGTTACGGGCATGACCCTGGTGGCCGAGGCGACGGACCTGTTCGTGATATTCGTGGGCCTCGAGATCGCCGGGATATCGTCGTTCGCCCTCTCGGGCTTCAGGAAGAGGGAGAAGAGGTCGTCCGAGGCGGCGACCAAGTACTTCATCGTCGGCGGGTTCTCGTCGGCGCTCACACTCTTCGCGATATCCCTGTTCTACGGCGTCGCTGGGACCACGAGCATATCCGCGCTCGGACCCGCCATCGAGGGCGCGTTCTCGTCCTTCGAGGGCTCGGACTCCGTCGCGATGCTGGCGACCGTCCTCGTGCTCGCGGGCTTCGGGTTCAAGGTCGCCGCGGTGCCGTTCCACATGTGGGCACCGGATGTGTACGAGGGCGCCCCGACGCCCATATCCGGCCTCCTGGCCGCGGCGTCGAAGAAGATGGGCTTCGCGGCGTTCTTCAAGGTGTTCCTGATAGGCCTCGTGGTAACCAAGACCGACTGGGAGGTCGCCATCGCCCTCATCGCGATTATCACGATGACCGTGGGCAACCTCATCGCCGTCTCTCAGACGAACATCAAGAGGATGCTCGCATACTCCTCAATCGCCCAGGCGGGGTATCTATTGATAGCGCTCCCGGTGGGCACTCAGTACGCTGTCGCCGGCGCGATGTTCCATATCATGACACACGCCTTCATGAAGTCGGGCGCGTTCATGGTGGTCGCAGGCATGGGCGCCGCGGCCATAGGAGAGAAGCTGGAGGACTTCAAGGGCCTGGGGAAGCGCTCGCCGTTCCTCGCCTTGGCCATGGCGTTGTTCCTGCTTTCCCTCGCGGGGATACCGCCCCTCGCGGGCTTCGCGAGCAAGTTCGTCCTGTTCTCGTCCGCGGTCTACGGCTCGATCGACCCCGGCCCTGGATGGCTCATATGGCTGGCGGTCGCCGCCGTCCTGAACAGCGCGCTGTCACTGTACTACTACGCGCGCGTCATCAAGTACATGTACATGGACTCTGGGAGCGATGAGAAGGTCAAGGTGCCGCGCTGGACCATGGCCGCGATACTCATAGCGCTCTTCATGACCGTGTTCCTGGGCGTGTTCTTCGATGCGACCGTGGATGTGTGCATGAGGGCGGCCGAGGCCTTCGCGGACCTTCCGTTGGGACTGTGAATATCACAGGAATCCGGCGGCTATCAGCCCAGCAGACAACAGCAGCCCGACAGTCAGGTGCACCTGCACGGTCATCGCCTGCGCGGGCACGAGCTCGCGCACGCTCCCGTACTTCTCCAGGACGATCCTGACGGCCTTATACGCGATCGCCGCTGGCGCGAGGGCCACGAGCGACCAGACCGGCAGGATGCCGACCGCCCACAGGGCGACGACCGACACGAAGGTCGTGACCATCAGGCCCGCGTACCAGAACGCGGCCTTATGGAGGCCCATCCTGACGACCCAGTGGTTCTTGCCCACGCTCCCGTCCGCTTCCCTGTCCGGGAACTGGTTTATGAAGAGCACGAGGCCGATGAGGAACGCGACCGGAAGGCCTGCCAGGAACGCGGCGAGGCTGAACTCCCCGGTCTGCACGAGGTATGCTCCCTCTACGATGAGCGGGCCGAAGCCCAGCCCGACGGCGAACTCCCCGATACCCATGGCGGCCAGGTTCAGCCGAGGCGAGGTGTAGAAGTATCCGAGGCCTATGCCCATGACTCCTAGCGGGATGATCCAGTACGATACGGCGTATGCGAGGTACAGTCCTATGGCCGCGCAAGCCCCGAAGAAGGCGATGGCGCCCCAGTAGACCTCCTTCGGCTTCAGTGCGCCGGTGATGAGGAACGGGCTGCCGCCGTTGAACGGTGTCCTGTTCTTGTTCACCATGTCCGTCCCGTTCTTGTAATCGAAGTAGTCGTTGATGACATTCGTACCCGCATGCGCGAACACCACGCCCACGAGCGTAAGGATGAACAGCAACGGGTCGAAATCCCCCGCGGACTCCCACGCTATCGCCGCTCCGAGCAGAGTGGGCACCACGGCCGCCGTGAAGAAGGGGGCCCTCAGCTCGGCCAACCAAATCTTGAGTTTCGAGGGTTTCGGGTCCGTCATTCTATCGGTCCTTCACTGCGGGATGGTGGATATAAAACATGCGCATCTTGCCCCCCTCGATTGCACACGCCGGGCCCACACTGGCTCATGGCTATGTTTCGAGCCAGCAACCATCAGGATTAAGTAGCGATTGGGTTATATGCGAGATTCGATGACCACGACCCCATGGGATTTTGGCGTCAATAAGGAGCTCAAGCTGGTCGATGAGAAGCTCCGGGACATGGTTACATCCGAAGAGCGGACGCTCACTGACGCCTCCCTGCACGTGATAAGCGCGGGGGGCAAGCGGCTCAGGCCCACGGTCACCCTGCTCTCGTACAAGTGCCTCGGGGGCGAGGACACGCAGAGGATAGTGGACATCGCCGCGGCGTTCGAACTCATACACTCAGCCACGTTGATACACGACGACATCAACGATGGAGGGCTCGCCCGCAGGGGCAGGGAGACCGTGTACAAGAAGTACGGGCTCCACAGCGCGATAGTCACAGGCGACTTCCTGTTCGTCAAGGCGTTCTCGCTCGGGGGCATGTATGACAAGATGGTCGTGCGGACCACTGCGGACGCGTGCGCCAGGCTCGCCGAGGGCGAGGTCCTTCAGAACCGGTTCAGGCACACCAACGAGATGACCGTCGACACCTATGTGAAGGTCATGGAGAGGAAGACCGCCGAGCCCATACGCGCGGGAGCCATGATAGGCGCCTACCTGGCCGGCGGCACGATGGATGTCGTCTCGGGCCTCGGAGCGTACGGCCTGAACCTGGGGATCGCGTTCCAGGTCATTGACGATATTCTGGATTTCACGGGAGACGAGAAGAGGACTGGGAAGCCGGTCGGCATGGATCTCAAGGAGGGATACCTGACGCTCCCGTCACTCCTCGCGATCAAGAGCTCGGAGAAAGCCAAGAAGGAGATACTGGAGCTGGTGAGGCAGGAGAGCCCGTCCCCCGAATCGGTGATGCGATGCGTCTCCACGGTCATCGACTCGGGTGCCGTCGAGAAGGCGAAGGGCATGGGCGAGTACTATGCCCTGGAGGCGCTCCAGCACATGGGCTCCCTCCCAGACACCGAATACAGCAGGTCCTTGAGGGACCTCGTCGGCAAGGTGCTCAACAGAGATTCGTAGGCGATGTACATGATGGATCACACAGGTATGTCCCAGAAGCGCTGGGAAGAGGTCATCGGCGCAATCGAGGAGCTCGCGCCAGACTACGACAGGGTCAACTCGCTCATCACGTTCGGCATGGCCGACAAGTGGCGCAGGGAGGTCGCGTCCAAGGCCGGGCCCGACGATGTCGTCCTCGAGATAGGCTCCGGCCCGGGTTCGTTCGCCAGAAGGCTCGGCTCCAAGCAGGTCTACTGCCTCGAGCCCTCTAGGTCACTGGTTGAATTCTCAAGGAGCGTCGTGGACGGGGACAGGACGACCCTCCTGCAGGGCCTGGGCGAGAGGATACCGCTCGCCGAGGGCTCCGTGGACAAGGTGTTCTGCGTGTTCTCGTTCAGGGACTTCCTCGACAAGCCCGCCGGGGTGTCCGAGATCCTCAGGGTGCTCAAGGAGGGCGGGCAGACCTTCATCGTGGACGTCGCGAAGCCCCCGCCGGGCCCTTGGGCCAAGCTCATGGAGATGCATGTCAAGCACGTCGTCCCTCGGCTCGCACGCGTGGCCGTGACGCCGGCCGCGTATCAGCGCCTTGCGCGGGATCCGTACAGGACCTTCGTCGACACTTACGACGCCTTCGGGTTCACGAACGTGTACGAGGATCTCCTCAGGAAGAAGGGTTTCGAGCAGGTCGGGACGGAGTTCCTGAAGCTCAAGGGCGCCACGATGACCAGGGGGAGCAAGCCTTGGACGTCGACGTCCTCGTAGTCGGTGCTGGCCCCGCTGGAAGCACGACTGCCAGGTTCTGCGCGGGCGAAGGCATCGAAGTCCTCATGATCGACAGGCGGAAGGAGATAGGCTACCCCGTCCAGTGCGGGGAGCTCATGCCTCATCTGGATGAGATGCACACGATCTTCCCCGCGGGGGAGACGCTTGAGGAGCTTTTCACAGTGCCCTCCCACGTCGTCCAAGGCGAGAGCGAACACGTGGAACTCGTGTCCCCAGGTGGCAGGACCTACAGGTGCGATTTCAAGTCCCACACGCTGGACCGGCGTTCGTTCGACAAGCACCTCGCGAAGCTAGCGGTCGACGCTGGCGCGAGGCTAGAGACAGGCGTCTCGTTCCTGGGACTCAAGGACGGCGTCGCCGAGACGACCATGGGGCCCGTCAACGCCAAGGTCGTCGTGGGTGCCGACGGCCCTAACTCGAGGACGGCCAGGGAGGCTGGGCTGCAGAACCCGGTCTTGCGATACCCTGCGGTCACATGCCAGGCGAAGGGGGATTTCGACCCCGCGGTGAAGATGTTCTTCGGCGGCGTGGCCCCCGGTGGCTACGCGTGGACCATACCCAAGCGCGGTGGGGCGAACGTAGGCCTCGGGTTCGATCCCAAGGTCTTCAAAGGGAGCCCGAGGGAGGCGTTCGACATCTTCGTGAGGAAGCTGGGATGCGAGTGCGAGAACGTGACCATGGGTATAGTCCCGATGTCCGGGCCAGTGCCGTCCACCGTACGAGGAAACGTGCTCCTTGTGGGCGATGCGGCAGGTCAGACCATGGCCACGAACGGTGGTGGGATCCCGACCGCGATGATCGCAGGTAGGATCGCGGGGAGGACCATCAGGGAGCATCTGAGCGGGTCGTGCGGACTCGGGGAGTACGAGACCCGCTGGAAGACTGTCATGCTCGCGCCCCTTGTGACATCTGTCCGCACCAGGAGGATGGCAGACATGGTCTTCGGCAGCGACTGGTTGCTCAGCGCGGCGATGTTCGTACTCGGGAGACGGGGCCTCGACAGGGCGATCAGATGCAAACGTCCCTTCTTCTGACCGTCGGTCTCAGGGGACGTCTTCAATGGTCACTCGTGGGCGCGGAACCGCCCTCCTATCGTCCGAGGACCCTCTTCCTGCGCATCTTCGTGGGCCGGCCGCAGACATCGCATTCCTTTGATTCCGGCCCGAGGACCTTGCCGCAGCCCGTGCACTTAGCCTCCCATTCGAGGACCTTGGTGATCCCTTTCTGGTCGAAGCCCTTGTACGGCACACCCAGCACGGTCGCCAGGTTCTGGATCGAGTAATCGTCGGTGAGCAGCTGGTACCCTAG
>DUKU01000146.1:781-3111 GCA_013329135.1 Thermoplasmata archaeon | reverse complement strand
TCGATAGGACTACTTCGACTGTGTAATCGAGCAAGTGCTCCGGGCCGGCACAGATTAGCGCTGCGAGCAGCACGCCGAGCGCGCCCATGACGCAGTTGCCCAGCCTCAGCAGGCCGACGAGGCCAATGAGTGCACGTGTCTCGGTGTCCTGCGACATCGGGATTGTCACAAGGTGCCCGGATATAAGGCTTTTCTCGACATGCTGGCACTCCCAAGACGTACAAAGACTTATGTAGTGACGCCTTGTTCGTGCAGACCGCAATGGCATCAGAGACTCCGCCAGACGCATCCAAGGAGATCGAACTAGTCAAAGGCCTCGTGGCGAGGTACTTCCCTGTCTACGATGTCAAAGTGAACTATGACGTCGTCCAATTCTTCTGCAGGATCGATGAGACGACCCTCGAGGACAATTTCGAGCGGCTCAGAGAAGAGATGTCCCCTCACGGGTACATCCCTATGATCACCTACGACAAGGGTGAGCACGTCATAATGGTCGGTAGGAAGCCGCCCGCGAAGTACAAGAGCATCTACGTCAACCTCGCGATGCTCGTCATAACGTTCTTGGCGATGATGTTCGCGGGCATCCTTGATTGGGGGTCCTACGCCGATGTCCCGGAGAACGAGATGTTCTCGGCCGAGAACATCCTCACAGGGATACTCGTCTTCACACTACCATTGATGGCCATCCTAGGAGTCCACGAGCTTGGCCACTTCTTCATGGCAAGGAGGAGGAAGGTCGCAGCCTCCCTCCCATTCTTCATACCGTCTGTGCCACCACTCGGCACGTTCGGGGCATTCATATCGCTCCGTGACCCGATACCTAACCGGAGGAGCTTACTGGAGATCGGTGTTGCGGGACCGCTCGCGGGGCTCGCTCTGGCCATCCCTATAGGCATCCTCGGCCTCATTCTGACGAACATGGAGGCAAGACCGGTGCCCCTGGACCTTGGTTCCGAAGGCCTGGTCAGGATATCGTTCCCTATGATCTACCTGTGGCTCGAGGAACTCGTGCCTCTGCAGGGAGACTATCTACTGCACCCGACAGCGTTCGCCGCATGGGTGGGATTCCTCGTGACCGCCCTCAACCTGCTACCAGCGGGCCAGCTTGACGGTGGACATATCGCCAGGGCGCTCCTGGGGCCGAACGCGAAGTACGCGAGCTGGGCGGCCATCGCGGCCCTCATAGCATTGTCGTTCTATTACTGGTCCTGGCTCCTGTTCGCTATACTGATCCTATTCCTCGGGGCCAAGCATCCGCCACCCCTCAACGACATAACCAAGCTCGACACGCGGAGGAAGATGGTCGGAGTGTTCGCGTTCGTCGTGCTCATCATTGCATTCGTACCGATCCCGATGACGCCTGTATTGGCGGACTGCTCGTTCGAGATGACTTCGGTTGACGACACGGCTGTGACCATCGTCCCAGGGCAACAGATCGCTTTCGAGGTACTCATCGCCAACACGGGCAACACCAGGGACAACATCACTTTCGAGAAGGTCTCCTCTCCGACTGGATGGATCGTCACATTCACTGAGGACGGCACCAACTACAGCGAATCTTACAGCATGCTCGTCAACGTGTCTCAGGAGTCCGTCCTGACCGTGATGGTCGAATCCTCAGGCGACTCTGCGCCAGGGAATGCGAGTGTCGTCATCGGCGGAGATTCTGTCTGCGCGACCGACGAGTTCACGGCGACGATGGCATTCAATTTCACAGTGGACCTCCCGGAGGTCGAGATGTGGGTCACGGATGACGGCCAGGAGGCATCTCCCGGCTCCAGCGTCGTGTCCCACCTCGTCGTGAACAACACCGGGAGCGGGGACGTCAACCTCAGCTTCGTCGTCACGGACCTGCCGGGATATATCGCCGTGGTCCTATACGAGGAAGCCTCCGGCGCCAACTCCTCAGGGACGCTCGAGGTGACCGTGCCTGGTGACGGCGACGTCACGATCTCAGTCGAGGTCCTTGTCTGGGCATCGGCAGAGCCAGGCGAGAAGCTCGTGCCAATCGACGTGTTCTATCAGGAAGTTCAGATCGGCTCCGCGGAAGTGACCGTGGTCGTCATCTAGACCCGCTCGAGCGCGCAGAAGTTCCTCGTCAGGGACCTGTGCACCCAGAGCGGATGGGTCTCCAGCAACCTGAAGCCCTCCGCGGCATCCAGCACTCTCGCGTCAGGCACCGCTATGGCGAGCCTGCAGCCGCGTCCAAGCACATCCGCAAACGCCCTGAACGATCTCGTATACAACTCGTCCAGAGGTTCGCCGTTCGTGCTGGTCGAGCGGCCGTACGGAGGGTCGGTCGCGATCCCATCCACCTCGCCTACGACCCC
>DUKU01000146.1:0-551 GCA_013329135.1 Thermoplasmata archaeon | reverse complement strand
CCACAGAAAGGGTCGAGCACGGTCCCGCCGTCCGGGACCCTGGTAAGGTTCACGAGAGCCCGGGCGAACTTCGGGTGTAGCGAGACGGGGCAATGGAACGGCAGATGCTTGTTCATTCTGCTCTCGAAGGATGCCCTGTCGACCGAGCCTATCAACCTGCCCGCATGCACCCTACCTGAGAAGACCAGCCTGACCTCGGACGCTGGGGAATGGAGGTCCACGCCCCTGCCCTTCCCAAGAAGACCGCCTGCGCGGCGGGTCATCGCTGCGAGGTCGACGTCCCTATGCGCCTCGCCGATCCTCGTGGACCTTACTCTGATGGGCCCTGGCACATCCGCATTCTCCACGAGCGAATCAACCCCGCGGATGTCCGTCGACCCGAGCCATTCTGAGACCTTGTGACAGAGTCCCAGCCTTCCGAGCAACGCCTGCGGATCGACGCCCGCCTCGATGATCAGCACACCAGCATCTGAGCCGAGCTCCCTTGGAGAGCCGCCCAGGGCCACAACCGCGCTCAGTGCCTCTGCTCGGGCCAATGACTCGCATTCCAT
>DUKU01000042.1:5010-6384 GCA_013329135.1 Thermoplasmata archaeon | reverse complement strand
GAATCGCAGGAGAGGATGATGCTCTCCGTATCACCGAAGAACCTCGACGACCTGCTACACGTGTTCAAGCTCTGGGACGTCCCAGCGACGCCCGTGGGCAAGGTCATCCCGGAGAAGGTCGTAAGACTGCAGTTCCAGGGCGAGAAGGTATTCGACCTCGAGCTGGAGTTCCTCACCGCCGGCCCGCTCTACTGCAGACCGTGCAGCACCGAGAGGTCAGGGAAGGCCAAGAAGGAGAAGCACCCGAAGGCCAAGGCCAGGTACGACAAGGAGCTCCTCAAGCTGCTCGCGAGCCCGAACATATGCAACAAGGACTGGATCATACGACAGTACGATCACGAGGTCAGGGCGAGCACGGTCATCAAACCTCTCCAGGGCAAGCTGGGACACTCGAGCCACGGGGACGCCGCCGTGCTCAAGCCGGTCGAGGAATCGTTCAGGGGGCTCGCAGTGGCGACCGCATCCAATCCGTTCGCAGTCGGGGCGGACCCATACCGCGGAGGCAAGACCTGCGTGGACGAGGTCTGCAGGAACCTGGCAGCCGTCGGCGCGAGGCCGCATTCCATGACGGACTGCCTCAACTTCGGCAACCCAGAGAAGCCCGACAGGCTATGGGAGTTCAGGGAGGCTGTCAAGGGCATCGGCGAGGTCGCGAAGGCCCTCAACGTGCCCATGCCTTCAGGCAATGTCAGCTTCTATAACGAGGCGCCCACGGGAGCCGTGCTCCCGACGCCCACTATCCTCGGCTGCGGGATCGTGAGGGACGTGAGGAGGTGCGTCACATCCGACCTGAAGAGCGAGGGGAACATCCTCGCGATCATAGGCGCCACGGGACCGGAGATGGGCGCATCCGCTTACTATCGCATGTGCAAGTGCCACTCATCGACCGTCCCTGACGTGGACATCGCCGCGCTCAAGGCGGGCATGGATGTCGTCATCGGAGGCATCGAGCGCGGCGCTGTCGGGTCGTGTCATGATGTGTCCGACGGCGGGCTCGCCGTGACACTGGCCGAGATGTGCATAGGCGGGGACATCGGCGCCGAGGTCGACCTGTCGAAGATGGGCAAGCTGCGAGCGGACGCTAAGCTGTTCTCAGAGAGCAACAGCAGGTGGGTCGTCGAACTCAGGAAGGGCAAGGAGAAGCTCATGCCCAAGGACAGGAAGGCGCGCATGGTCAGGATAGGCACGGTTGGGGGCGACAACCTCCACATTTCCTCCGGCAAGACCCTCGTTGACTCGAGGGTGGACAGGCTCGCGAAGAGCTTCAACGAAACCCTTTGGAGGCTGCTCTGATGAAGATCAGCAAGGTCAGGGTCTGCGTGCTCAGGATCGAGGGGACCAACTGCGAGGAGGAATCATATCTCGCGTTCAAGC
>DUKU01000042.1:0-4923 GCA_013329135.1 Thermoplasmata archaeon | reverse complement strand
GACCAACTGCGAGGAGGAATCGTATCTCGCGTTCAAGCGGCTCGGAGCTAAGCCCGAGAAGGTGCACCTGAAACAGCTCACGGGCATGGACGTGTCAGCTGACGAGAAGCGCTCGCTGTCGGACTACCACATACTCGTGCTGCCTGGTGGGTTCTCTTCAGGGGACTACGTGCGCGCGGGCGCAATCTTCGCCGCGCGCATGAAAAGCCGACTGTCGGTGGACCTCGTCGACTTCGTCAAGTCCGGGAAACCCGTCCTGGGGATATGCAACGGGTTCCAGATACTCGTCGAGACTGGGCTGCTCCCCGCGATGTCGGGCGTCATGTCCGATGTGCCCGAGGCTGTACTGGGCACGAACGACTCAGGCAGGTTCGAGTGCAGGCCCACCCTTCTGAAGAAGGTCAACCGGGGCAGGTGCGTCTTCACGACGAGGATACCGGACGACAAGATATCCCTCATACCGTCCGCGCACGCGGAGGGGAAGCTGATGTTCCCCATAGAGAGGCGCGACCGGATACTCAAGGAGCTCTCGGAGAACGACCAGGTCGTCTTCAAGTACGTCGACCCCGAGGGGAAGCTAGCGGGATATCCATGGTGCCCGAACGGCGCCGCCGAGAACATCGCGGGCATATGCAACAGGGATGGGAACGTGTTCGGCCTGATGCCGCACCCGGAAAGGGTGTTCTTCAGGTTCACGCATCCCGACTGGACCAGGAGCCCGGACGGGTCGGGCGACGGCAGGGCGGTCTTCGAGTCGGTGCTGGACTACGCGTCCAAGAAACTGTGACGGCCCTCAGAGAGACACTATGAGCTCCACCTGGTCGCTGTCCTTGAGCCCCAGCGAGCGCCTGAGATGGTACTTGCAGATGACCTCGATGATGTCTGAGTGATGTGACCTCACCGGTATGACCACGGCGCACTCCATGTTCCTGATGGTCGCGAGGAAGCACTTGACGTCGCCGAAGGTCCTGCCCTCCTTCTCGAAACCCTTGATCACTATGCCCTCGGACTTCCTCAGTATGTCCATCTTGGACAGCTCGTGCTGGTCTATCCTGAGGTTGAGCGTGCCCTCGTACGGCTTGAACCAGAGCTTCTTCTGGAACTGCTCGGTGTAGACCTCCTGGTTGACGTAGTACTGTCCCTCCCCGAGGCCTGAGGTCACTGTCCCTAGTATGACCAGGTGGTCCTTCATCTCGAAGATGCGCTGGTAGTCGGAGTACTCCTTCCTGAGAAGGTCGAAGCCCTTGTCCGTGAGCTTGATGCGCTGTCTCCTCGCCCCCAGGTCCCTCTCGATCAGGCCCTCTCCGAGGAGTTCCAGTATCTTCTTCGAAGCTGATTGCTGGCTTATCTCGAGTACGTTCCCGAGCTCCCTGGACGATATCGCGATGTAATCATGGACGCCGCCCATCAGGGCGATGTGCTTCAAGGTGGCAATCTGCTTCTCATGCATGGCGGAATTCGCATGACAGAGGGGCGATAAATAGATTTCCAGAAATTTGGTAGTAAACGGTTCCTTTGGTAGATGTCCGAGAATCGACAGAGCCCTTGGCTCAGTCCACCCCGTGCTCGCTGAGCTCGAGATACCTCTCGCTCCTGAGCCTCACGACGGGTATGTTCTCCGCCCTCAGGCGTCTTATGAGCTCGCGGTCGTTCGTGAGGACCGCAGCCGACATCCTCTTCGCAACGTCCAGGACCGCATCGTCCCCCCGCAGGTCCGTATCCACGACCGCGTACTTCCTGGCGAGGGCGACCGCGCCCCTGCCGGCGGGGCCCTTCAAGGTAGCGAGCTCGCCCAGAACCGAGCTCGGGACTACGACGGGCAGGTCGCCGAAGAGGCGCTTGAGCTCCATGTCGATGTTCACACTGAACTGAAAAGGCATCATCAGCCCGTTGGCGTCGAGGACCACGGCGGAGACCACGAGGGCATCCCCTCACTTCACGGTCCCGTAACCGATCAGGCGCCACTTGCTCGTGATGCGCCTGGACATGGCTATCCTCTGGCCCTTCTCGGCGCACACGGGTATCTTGAGCGATATCTCAGCCGAGTCCGCACGGCCGCTCGTCACGGTCCCCACGGTCGTCGCGGTGCCGACGCTCAGCATGAGCGGTTCGTTGGTCTTCAGGTTGTCCACTGCGAGATCCGACGCCACTCCGACCACGCGCTTCATCAATGTTGTCTCGACGGTCAGGGAATACTGCACGGGCGGCAGGCTGCCAGGGGCTCCGGCGATCCTGCCCACGAGGGAATCGGACTTGGTGAGGACCGGGTCGAGGCCGGTACCGATGGCAATCAGGCCGCCTGGTCCCGCTTCTTCCAGCTTCAGCCCGCCCGCGAACAGCGAACGGACCTGCGTGACGATGGGCTCCCATGTGACGCCCTTGCTCGTTTCGACCTTCCTCCCGGGCCGCACCTCGATCTCGTCGCCGATGCTGAGCCTGCCCTGCGTGAGCGAGCCTCCCAGGACGCCGCCTTTGAGCTTGTCGATCTTGGTGCCCGGGGGGTTGACATCGAACGACCGCGCGACATACATCCTCGCCGGGCGGGACTTGTCCCACTTGGGCGTCGGGATGGCCTGCTCGATCGTGCGTATGAGAGTATCTATGTTGACATCGTGGTGAGCGGATATCGGGATGATCGGGGCCTTCTCGGCGACGGTACCCTTCACGAACTCCCTGATCTCGTTGAAGTTCGCCCGCGCCTCCTCTGGAGAGACCAGGTCGATCTTGTTCTGGACGACGATTATCCTGTCCACGCCTATGATGGAGAGCGCCATCAGGTGCTCCCTCGTCTGCGGCTGGGGGCATGGCTCGTTCGCCGCGACCAGAAGGAGCGCTCCGTTCATGATGGCCGCGCCAGACAGCATCGTGGCCATGAGAGTCTCGTGGCCAGGGGCGTCGACGAATGACACTGACCTGAGCAGATCGCACTCACCCTTGCACGCGGGGCATGTGGGCTGGTTGGTGTAACACTCTGGCTCGTCGCATTTTCGGCACTTGTAGAAAGCCACATCCGCGTATCCGAGCCTGATCGAGATGCCCCTCTTGACCTCCTCGGAATGGCGGTCGGTCATCTCACCCGTCAGGGCCTTAGTCAGCATGGTCTTGCCGTGGTCAACATGGCCAATCATGCCGATGTTGGTCTCTGGTTGGGTGGGGACATTCATTATTCTTTCTTCTCCTCTTTCTTGATGAGCTCTGCTACGGGCTTCAGTCCGTGCGCCGTGATCTTGAGGTTGACCTGCAGGGTGTCGGGCGCGACCGTGTTGCCGCGCATGGTCTTCTTCTTCCTGAGGCCCCCCTTCTCCGGTTTGAAGCCTGTGCTCTTCGAGACGAGGAGCTTCTTCCTCCTCGGGCCAGGAAGGTCCTTCCTCATCGGGAAGCCGTCCTTGTCGCTGCCGCCTGTTATCTGCAGCTTGTACCCAGGGAGCCCTACGAATATGCCGTCGATGACATCGCCTATCTTCTTGCCTATCAGCGAGTTAGCGTGATGTCCCGCGACAGGTGCCTGATACGACTTGCCATCCTTTGGGTCGTTTATGACGGCTTTGAAATCTGCCAAGCAATCCACTGCGGTGTGCAAGACGCCCTAATGCGCAAGGAGTTATAAGGGTTTCGGAGATGGTCCGACACACTGGTATGCCTCCGGGCGATGCCGGGACCTAGTGTCGCGGCGACAGGGTTATGGGACCATGTGACCTTGTAACAGGGCATAGATATGAGGATGGTCACCAGGGAGGAGCTGAAGGCGATGATGAGACGGGGCGACCTCAAGGATTGGAATGCGCCAGATACGCCACTGAGCGCTGATCATCTTCCCCAGAAGGGTTTCTCCTTGCGCTTGATCTCCGCCACCTGCTCTAGGACCTCGCGCTCGTCGATCGTGAGTTTGTAATTCGACAGGTCGCGCGCGTGGCTTTCAGGTATGTCCACCAGGAGGATGTCCTCGACATCTATCTGCCTCCCGACGGTGGCATCGTCTATCGCGATGGCGACCTCGCTCCCAGCGATCGCCTCAGTCTGCGTGTTCTCGCCGCTCCTGATGCTCTTTATCCTGCCCACCTGGTGGCCATCCAAACGCATGAGCATCTGGCCCGGACGCACCCTCCCAGCGAGTACGCGCACGCCCACTATGGCGGGTTTGCTGACCCTGAACACATGGTCCCTGAGGATCTTGACCTTGCCCGGGAACACGGTCTCGAGCCTCTTCTCCGCCTCGACCTCGCGCTTCTTGACCTCGCACCAGGCCTTGTACTCGTCCAGGAGGCGGTAGATGACCTGGTTGCTGAACATCGTGACGCCAGTGGATGCGAGCTCCGCCTCGACATCGGGGTTGGCGCCCGCGTTGAAAGAGAATATGACCCTGTGGAGCGGGTTCTCGAAGTTGGACGCCTCCATGACGTCCTTGCGCGTGACCTTCCCAATGCCTATCTTCCTGATGGGCAGTTCCGCGCTCTTCGCCTCGAACACGAGCGCCTCGAGCGAACCGATGGCGTCCCCGCGCACGACGATGCCCTCGTCCGCAAGCTCCACCTTGAGCTCGCTCTCCTTCCGGACCTCCTCCCGGATGGTGTCGACGTCCTCGTTCGCCACCCTGAGGATGCCTCCGGCCATCGCATTCTCCAGATCCTGCCCCACGAGCCTTATGCCCGCAGCGGCGGACACGGTCTTGACCGTATCAAAGCGCTGCGTCGGGTCCCTGATCTCGTCGAGGGGTCGTGGCCTGAGCAATGCGCGGACCTTGGTCTGGATAGGGTCGCCCTTCGTGGACGACACCAGTATCTGGTCGCCCACATTCAGCGTGCCCTTGTAAACGATAGTGTCGATGACTGTGCCAATGCCCTTCTCCTCCTTGACCTCGAGGACGGTGCCCTCGGCTGGACAGTCCTCGGTCTTGAGCTCGGTCTCCAGGAACTTCTGCGCGAG
>DUKU01000039.1:2610-3918 GCA_013329135.1 Thermoplasmata archaeon | reverse complement strand
CTCATGAGGCACTTCGACATGTCGGAGGCGTCGAGCCTGGTGCCGATCCACTTGTTCACATGGTCCACATCGAGATCCACGGTTTTCGGGTCCAGGTCCGGGGACTTGGCGATCCCCGTAGGTCCCGAGACCTTCACGGTCTTGACCTTGCCCCCGCGCTCAGCGAGAGCCGTGGTCACGATGTTCACCGCGCTCTTGACCGCATTCATGTCCGTGCCGGTGCAGTCAACGAAGATGCTCCGGGTGGATTCCGTCACCGCCGTCCTGATGCCGTTTATGATTGGTGGGAAGGACAGGACCTCACCCACCCTGTCGACGATTATGGGGTACCTCTTGCTCCCCTCGAGGACATATGCGTAAGCCCGTCCCTTCTCGTGCTGCACGAGAATCTGGCCGAGGTCCATGACCTTGTCTCCTTGAAGCGGGATGAATGATACCTCGTCGGGACGGACCGCCTTGTAAGTGAACGGCGGCTTGACCTCGGAGGAGTCGTGCAGGCCGATGGCGACCTTCTTTCGGTTCCTCCCGAGTGTGAGGTGGAGCTTCTCCTGAAGGTCCATCATCGACCGGATGAGTAGGTCGTCTACGTCGCACCCCTCGACCAGGGAGCACCATATATGCGGCCGTACAGCTTCGACAGATGGGTCGACCCGGAGTTCGACATCAGACGAACCTACTGCGTACGACCTCAGGCCAGGCTCGTATTCGAGGAACGCCCTCAAGGCCCTCGCGATGCCCTCGACGGAGTACAGATCGGGCCTGTCAGGGAAGAATTCGAATGACATCTCATCGGAGGTGTCGTCCGCAGCTTTGAGGTCCGCGCCTATCATCGGCAGCCGTTCCCTTAGGACGGTCTTGGGGAGATCCCGGCCCATGAGCCCGCACAGGTCGGAGTAGCTGAAGTTGATTACTGGCATCTGACGTCAGCCTTCGCCACAGAAAGGCCGGGCGATGTTATAAGCTTATCAGGCGACCTGGTCGGGGCGACTGACTAGTCTTTTCCATTGGGTTTTGATACCACCGGAGCGCTCCTGCTGGTATCAGAGGCGCACGGTCCCCCTGGCACAGCTCTTCTTTCCCGTACGAAGACCGCCATTATCAGCGTGGCCAGAGCCAGGGCAGCAGCGCACATCATGATGGGCGCCTCGGGACTGATGACCTCGTACACCACGCCCAAGGCCGTGAAACCTATGATGTTCCCGATACCTTGGACCGTCTGGTAGGCGCCCATGACCCTTCCACGCTCCTCTTTGAGCATCACGTCGGCGAGCAACGCTCCTACAGAGGGGTTTGACATCGCGGCCCCTA
>DUKU01000039.1:0-2572 GCA_013329135.1 Thermoplasmata archaeon | reverse complement strand
ATGACTATCATGAGCAGATAGACGTGTATCAGTTCCTGGGCGAACGCCATTACACCCAAGCCGGATGCCATCAGGGCTCCTCCGACCAATATGAACGGCATCTTGCCGTGTTTGTCCGCGAGAGTCCCGAAGTAGATCGTCCCCGAGGCCATCACGGCCGTCCCGATCGAGATGGCAATGCCGACCTCGGTATAGGTCATCCCAATCCGATCATACCAGAACAGGATCAGTCCCAGGTTCCAAAGTCCCTGGACGACGCCCATAACCAGTCCC
Source organism: Thermoplasmata archaeon (assembly GCA_013329135.1). GTDB lineage: Archaea > Thermoplasmatota > Thermoplasmata > UBA10834 > UBA10834 > UBA9653 > UBA9653 sp9653u. Next base: position 2,299 of record DUKU01000039.1, on the reverse strand, counting down.
CTGGCTGTGAGCGCGACGAGCTTCCTATTCTCTTCCACGTTCCTCTTCCATGCCCCGAACATCGTCAGAAGGGACGGATGTTCCTGGTGCATCTTCACCGGGGGCTCCTTCACCATGTACACGATGATGCAGCAAATGAACGCCAGCGCAGCCCCAACATAGAATGGATAATAGAAGTTGATCTCCCCTGCGACGAACCCGCCGACTGCCGGTCCTCCGAAGATTCCCAGCACCTGAGCGGTGCCCTCCACACCCATCGCGGTGGCCCGTTTCTCCTCTGGCACGAGGTCAATCACAAGCGCGAATGCTGATGGGGCGGTCATCGCCGCTCCGACTCCCTCCAGAGACCTCAGTATCGCGAACTGAAGCGCGTCCGTGATGAATGCGAGCATCAGGGTCGTACAACCGAAGATCGCTATGCCGGAGATGAGCATCGTCTTCCTGCCTAGCCGGTCGGTGAGGTATCCTGAAGGGGGCATCGCGAGGACATAGGCCACCGCGAAGAGGGCGAATATGCCTCCCATTGCGCCGTCTGTTATCCCGAGTTTCCTCGCAAGGTCAGGTATGATGGGCGCGAGGAGGCCGAAACCGAGGCTGACCACCATGAGTGCCACTACGAGTATCCCGAAGTCCCTCGAGATCAGCAACGAACCCTTGAGGCGGGCCACATGCCCTGTCTTGTCCGCCAAGTATAGGCCTCCGACTAACACTTACAACACCCATTATACTAATAAAACCCTCGTTTTAACCACTTGCCGCGCTGCTTCCCGGAGCACTGGGTTCTCAACCGACGCAATCAGACGCAAAGGTATATGCTCAGGAATAGGCAATCTCTGCTCAGACAGACATCTGCCAATCCACCCTGCGAGGGACTGAATGATCAAGGAGAAGGTCAAGACAGGGATACCCGGCATCGACAACATGCTCGAGGGCGGCCTGATACCAGGGCGGCCCTATGTCGTGTCCGGCACCTCGGGCACTGGGAAGACCGCAGTCGCAATGAGATTCCTCTTGGAGGGCGCGTCCGCGGGAGAGCAGGTCCTTTATGTCGCCATGGACGAACCGCCGAACGAGGTCAAGGCCAACATGGAGTCGTTCGGCTGGGACATCTCAGCGATATATGTGTTCGATGCCACGCCTGACATCCTGAGCTACGACAAGACTCCCGTGAGAGACGTGTCCACGGAGAGGAAGGTGTGCACTTTCAAGGCGGTCTCGCCGACCATAAGGCGGACATCGGAGAAAGGTCCAGCGGACATCACGATAAACACGGTCCAGGAGATTCTCAAACAGGAGATGAAGGTCAGGAAGTACACGCGCATAGTGGTCGATTCCGTGACCTCTCTGAGGCGGTTCTATATACGCACGAGTGAGGAGTACCTCGCGCTTCAATCGTTCTTCAGGCTGCTGTCTGACATGGGCATAACGGCAGTGCTGACGGTGCAGTTGCCCGAGGTGTCGAAGCCGGACGCGGAATCGCTGATGGCCCGGGGTGAGGTCCGGCTGCACAAGTGGTTCGACGGAAAAGGTCTGGCACGGGGCGTCACCGTCGAGAAGTTCAGAGGGTCTTCGCACGATGCTACGATGAGGCCGCTCAGGCTTACTGCCGACGGAGTCTCCGTGAGGCTGGCGGCGCCGAAGAAGCGCGGCGAGGCGAAGAAGCCCGAGCCAGCTGAGCAGGCGCCCGTTCCCGACGGATCGCAGGAGGTTTCTTCGGACGATACGAAGGCCCTAGTCGAGCCCGCGCATGCGCCGTCTCCGCCCCAGGAAACGTCGCTTCCCGAGCCGCCCCCACCCGATGACAACGGAAACCAGGGAGGTGGGCAGGCGACATGAACGACAACGCACCCCATAGGATGTCCACGGGCGTCGAGGGTATGGACCAGATGCTCGACGGCGGGCTCATACCTGGCAGGCCGTACGTCGTCGCCGGGTCATATGGCAGCGGCAAGACGACCTTCTGCGTGCAGTTCCTTCAGCAGGGCGTCAGGCAGGGTGAGCGTGCCCTGTTCGTGTCAATCGACGAACCCCCCGCCGAGCTCAGGGAGAACGTGAGGTTCCTGGGCTGGGACGTGGGCAAGATCAGGATCCTTGATGTCCATCCAGCCGCCAAAGCGTACAGCAAACGCGTATCCCTGGTCGAGGTGGCCGCCCAGAGGGCGGTCGGCTCCCTCAGGGACGCACGTGCCGATGCGAAGACGGAGTCCATGAAGCAGATGTCACCTGACCTGTCACCTCAGTCCCTCCAGCTCATGCTGAAGCAGGAACTCCAGGAGGTCAAGTACTCCAGGGTCGTGAT
>DUKU01000064.1:6619-7506 GCA_013329135.1 Thermoplasmata archaeon | reverse complement strand
TCGGTGAGCAGCTGGTACCCTAGTTCCAAGGCCAGTGCGAGTATCTCCTTGTCTGTATCGGACAGTCTCGTCGAGTCCCCGGTCCTCCGCGCCTCGCTCTCGACCTTCGAGAGCGACCGCTTGGAAGGGGACGAAATCCTGATCCTGGTCGCCAGGAGCAGCTCGAGTCTCTGGGCCATGCCCTCTCTCTCGAGCTCCCTGACCACGCCCGGGGATATCACCAGCTCGTATCCGTCGGGCAGGTCCTTCCCGTAATACAGGACCGATGTGTCAAGCACGAACCCTTTCATGTCACGGCCTCACTCGAGTTCGACGGCTCCTGCGGCCTCATCGTCTGCAAGGGCCTCGATGTCCACCTTCGCCTCCTCTTCGAGCGCGGATCCAAGGTTGCTGTATGTGGATGGTTTCTTCGGCGCGATGGTGCAGCACAGCCCGGGCAGGGTGGATATCTCGTAGGTGCCGATCTCCTTGGCGATCCGCTCTATCTCGACCTTGTCGAGGCCTATGAGCGGTCTCAGGATCGGCAGGGCCGTCGCCCTCTCCTCCACGAGTATGTTGGCGAGGGTCTGCGACGCGACCTGTCCCATCGATTCACCGGTGATGATCGCGCCCGCGCCGTACCTGCGCGCGAGCCTCTCCGTGACCCTGAACATCGTCCTCCTGCACAGGACGCACTGCATGTTGCTCCTGCAGTTCTTCGCGACCTCTGTCTGGGTCGCTCCGTGGGGGACCAGGACCTTCACGAGCTTCCGCCCGGCGGCACGGTCGAGTTGTTCCATGAGCTTCTTGGCCTTGTCCACCTCTGCGTCGCTCGTGAACGGCCGGTTGTCGAAGTGAACGAGAACGATGTCCATGCCCTGCCTGGCCATCATGTAGGCGGCCACGGG
>DUKU01000064.1:0-6492 GCA_013329135.1 Thermoplasmata archaeon | reverse complement strand
GCACTTCGGGTCTTTCCTGACCTTGATCTTCTGTATGTCCTGGTTCCACACGTCCAGGACCATGAGCTCGGGCGTGGTCTCCTTGCCCATCATGATCTTGAATGCCTCCGTCACCTGCATGGACGCGACCATGCTAGGCAGGGTGTTGATGATCCCCACGGTGTTGCATGTGGGCAGATCCCCTGGCCGGGGTGGGTTTGGGAACACGCACCTCAGGCACGGGCCACCCTCCGTCACGACCATGACCATCCCACTGACGCCGACAGCTCCGCCGTAGACCCACGGGATGCCGAGCCGCACGGATGCATCGTTGACCAGGTACCTCGTCTCCATGTTGTCAGTGGCGTCGATGACGACGGTCGCGCTGCCGATGAACTTCTCAACGTTCGTCCGGCCGACGTCTGCGACAACCCCCTTGACCGCGACCTCGGAGTTGACCTTCCTGAGGCGCTCCTCGGCGGCCTCTGCCTTCGGTTTTCCAACGTCGCCCTCCTGGAACATGGTTTGACGCTGCAGGTTCGTGAGCTCGACGACATCCCTGTCGACCACGGTCACGCTGCCGACGCCAGCCCTGACAAGGAACGATAGGGTGTGCGTGCCGAGCGCGCCGCAACCGATGACGACCGCTCTGGCCTTTGCGAGCTTCTTCTGTCCTGAGGGACCTATCTCGGGCAGGAGGACCTGCCGCGAGTACCTGCTCTCCTTCAACATCGTTGAAATGGCCATGGCGGTATTAAATGGCTCTCAGGACGCCGGTCACCTGAACCTGTAGGCCATCGTGAATCGGTCCCTGAACGCCTTGACCCGCTTCTTGACCTGCTTGCCATTGGCGGCGTCGATGAACATGTCCGCCAGCTCGGGCAGGTCCTTCTCCTTGACCCCGAGCCTGGTTATCTCCGATGTGCCGAGCCTGCCGACGGAGTCTGTGATCAGGTTGGCCTTCTCGAGCTTGATCGACATCTCGTTCATGTCGAGTCCGAACCTCTCCTTCATCGCCTTCTGGTCGATGTGCAGCTGGTGCGACTCCGAGAACCCGAGCTCCTCGAACATGATCGGGAACCCTCGCTCGTCGAGCTCCTTCCCGAGCCTCTTCGAGTTCCTGATGACCTGCTTGGCGTAGGCGGGCCCGAACCGCTTCATCTCGAGCATCGCCTGTCCGAGCGCCGCCACCCTGTTCCAGTGGACGTTGTCCACGAACCGCCAGGTGAGGTTCTTCCTGACCTCCGAGTCCAGCGTCTTGCTGTCGGTGAGTATGATGCCCCCCTGTGGCCCGAACAGGCTCTTGTGTGTCGAACCGTAGAGGATGTCCGCCCCCTCCTTGAGTGGCTGCTGGAACTCCCCGCCCGCTATCAGGCCCATGACATGGGAGCCGTCGTACACGAGCTTCGAACCCGCCTGCCTGCAGGCGTCCCTGATGGGGCCCATGTCGTAGGGAAAGAGTATGAACGATGCGCCCAGGATGACAAGGCTGGGCTTCTTCTTCCGTATCAGGGCGACGGTCGCGTCCGTGTCCACATTCTGCTTGGACGCGTCGAACGGCAGCGTTCCAGCGGTGAGGCTTAGTATGTCCGGCAGGTAGGGCTGAGCGTAGCCGTCGTATCCCCCGTTCTCGACCGGTATGGCGTAGACCGAATCGCCCTTCTTGGTCGTCGAGGCGATGGCGATCATGGCCGCGATGTGGCCGCCCATCGGCTGGACGCACGAGTATTTCGACCCGTAGACCTCGCACGCGGCCCTCTCGCACGACCTCTCCACCTCGGTCGTCAGCCTCGTGCCCCTGTAGGCGTTCTCGGTGTACATGCCGCCCAGGTCGGCTTCGACCGGGAGCGTGTAGCGGTGCCCGAAGTCAGACGATAGCAGGGCCCTCAGCTGCGGGCTCGCCATGTTCTCAGAAGGGAGGAGGTTGATGGATTCCTCGAGCCTCCAGCGCTCCTGCTGCCTCATCATGTCGAGAAAGTGGCTGCTCTTCATACGTCCAAGCTCCTGTGAGGAAGGCGTCTTCGCGAGGACCGTCAGTTGTAGAGGTTGAACTTGTTGTCGGTGCCTGAGAAGGGCGTGAAGTCCTGCTCGTCCTCCTCCATGTCGTCTTCCATGACGACGTTGACCAGCACGTTGACGATCTCCCTCAGTTCCCTCAGGTCCTCTCTCAGCTTCGCTATCTCCGCAACGAGCTCCTGTTCATCTTTGGTCAATCGCTGCCTCCCCTTCCTGTAGACTCAATCTCTGAACGAGCATTTAGGCCTTTGTTTTCGACGGGTCGTAGTCCCTGTAGTCATCGGCCAGCTTGCGCGTCTCCTTGCGCTCGCAGCGCTTGCACCACAGGTCCTTTCCCCTCCTCTCGAGGGGAGCCCTGCACACAGTGCACAGCGCTCTGATGACCCCGAAGTGCGGTCCCGTGGTAGACAGTTGGACCGATGGGTCCGCCTGTATGACCTGGGCCCTGATGAGGTCCCCTGCCCTGAGCAGGTCGCCCGCGTCCTCGACGTACGAGGACGCGATCTTCGACACATGGACCGATGCGAGCGTCTCGCTCGATACGGGCCTCGTCCTGCCCTCTTGGGCAACGACAGAGCATATCGCCATGGCGGGCCTGGTGTCCGTGACCTCGGCCAGGACGGTGTCCCCTTCCATCAGGACGACCGGTGGGTTGTCCAAGATGACTTTCGCAGTCTTTTCCCTAGCATCGAGATCGAGCTCGCCGACGGCACTTGCGTATACCTTGCCGTCGGACTCGTATGTGCCCTCTCCCGACATGTACTCCTCAGCAATGGCCACCTCGTCTCCAGGCAGCACTCTTCGGCCGGTTCTTGCCAGACCAATCACCTATCTCTCAAGCTTTAACAGAACGACTGAAATCGTCTCGCTAGCCTTTCTGTGGAACTCGAACGCATATGGAATCTCGAATTTATACCTTTTTATAGCCTCGGACCTGCCCCCGAGGGCCCCGACCATGTCCCCGACGAACTCCTGGGTGCCTTCATTGTGTATAGAATAGGTCACAGGGGCTAGGGACAATGCCTTCTCGATGAACGCCCTGTCCGCGTGCCGGGTCTGCGCCCCGAAGGGCGGGTTCTGGAGGACGGTGTCGAAGGCCCCTGAGAGGGACGACACGTCGCCTTCTATCAGTTCGACCTCGACGCCGAGCATGCCCGCGTTCGCCTCGGCGACCCTCACCGCGCCCGGGTCAACATCGATCCCGACCGCCCGGTGTGCCCCCATGAGCTTCGCGCCTATGCAGAACACGCCGTTGCCGCACCCGAGGTCGGCCACGGCCCTGCCGTGGATGTCCCCCGCGGTGAACGCCTCCCAGAGCACGTCGGAAGCCACCGTCGCAGGCGTCTCGTACTGCTCGAGCCTGGCCGAGTGTGTCTCGAGAGGCCTGAGCTTCTGAAGGGTTATCTCGAGCCTCTTCCTCCTCATCTGCATCTGTGGCAAGGCGATCACGGCACCTGTCGGCCTCACTTCGCCTCGTCTATCATCTTCCAGCGCCTGAGCTTGTTGACCTCGGACACGTCCCTGCCGTGCACGTCCCTCTCCACATCGGACAGGTACTCTATCGCCGTCAGGAGGCTGTCCTTGGTCGGCTTGCCAATGTTGACCTTGGCCCGGCCGAACTCTCGGTCGATGAGGTCCATGGCTCTGGCGGTGTCGCCGTACTGCTCGCAGAAGTCGCTCACGATCTCGTCCACTGCCTGGGCGAGCGAGCCTCCTTCGAAAAGGGTCTTCTTCTCGACGAAGTCCCCGGATATCATCATCTCACCGATCTTGCGGAACGCCTCCTCGACATTCTCGCCCGACTTGGCGCTGCACATGATGACCGGCATCTCGGCCTTCCTGCCGATCTCGGCGAGGCTCGCGGCCGCGGCCGAATCCTTTCCCGCCATGTCGATCTTGTTGCCCACGAAGACGATAGGGACGGTCCCGAGTATGTCCAAGACCTCGGAGAGCCAGAAGTCCTCGACCGCCTTGACGGTCTCCGGCCTGGTGAGGTCGCAGACAAGAAGGATGCCATGCGACCCGCTCATGCCCTGTGCACGCATCTTCCTGTAATCCTTCTGGCCGAGTATGTCCCAGACCATGAGGGTCAGGTACACGGTCTTGTCGGGCTGCTTGTACTCTATGTCCCTCTTGCTGACCTTGGTACCGATGGTCGCGATGTACTTGTCGTCGAAGACATCTATGACGAACCTGCGTATGAGCGAAGTCTTGCCCACGCCGGAGTCCCCGACCAGGCCTATCTTCTTGATGTACCTCTTGGATTGGATTATGCTCAGGCGACCACCAGCTGAAGGAAACGGGTGCCGTGTGCGGACGGTTCCGCCCGATTCCCGGACAACCGATGATTTCGGCCGTACATAATATTTTCCGAGTGCTAGATAAAAGAGGGTCAGTGGACGTCCGGCGGGTCATCAGATGCAGGATGTCATGACTGACAGCAATGACTGGCAGCCAGTGGCAATCAGATGCAAAACCCTATTATCGGCGACCAACATCACCTTGAGGAACAGATGGACGACGCTTCAGCCAAGGCCCGCCTCCCCTCCAAGAAGGCGCTGGAGAACTATGCCAGTGCCTACATGGGCGCGTACATGAACGCGGTCGAGCGTGAGAAGCCTGAGCATGTGCCAACGCTCGCTCGCAACGCCCCCTACACAGTCGAGGTGTGCCTGATGCCCAACCATTCCTTCGTCATGCTTTTCGAGCGGGGCGACAAGCAGACCATATCCGTGCACGAGAAGGACTGGAACTACGTGGAGAGTTCGGTCATGTCGGGCGTGTCGCACCTGGTGACGGTCTACGCCCACGAGGGCCCGACGGTCGCCGACGCCATCGCGAAGGGTAAGAAGGACGCAGTAAGGGACATACGCTCGCTCGAGGACTCCAGTGTCGCGAAGGCAGTCGTGCAGCTCGAGAAGATACTCGATGAACTGACAAGCATCGAGAAGGGCAACAAGAGCGTGCTGAAGATAGCCGAGCTCCAGCTGCAGAAGCTGCAGCCGATACGGGACGCGATCAAGAACTCGGGCCCAGAGGTCGACATGCTCAGCATGATCGACGCGCTGAGGAACTATCCATCTGCGCCGGTAGAGGTCAACATAGACATCAAGGAGAAGGAGCTCCTCGAGAACATGTGCCAGGAACTCGGGGATCTCTCGGACGTCATACGCAGGATAGAGTCGCAGGACCAGAGGCTCGAGACCCTCGAGCAGGCCATCACGAAAGGCCTGACAGAGTTCGGCAAGAGCCTGGATGACAAGGTCGGGAAAGGCCTCGCGGTCGTCCTATCGTCCTCCGACAGGAAGATCGACAAAGGCCTTTCTGAGATGCAGGGTCACATCGCCAAGCTCCAGGGGGGCGATGTGCCGCAAGACCTCGATGCACGGCTCAAGGCGATCGAGGATGCGCTCGTGGACGTCAGGGATAGGCCGGAGGTGGCGAAGGAGATAGTCCTGGCCGTGGCGGACGTGCGCGAGAACATGGGCAGGCTTGGCCAGCGGCTCACGAGGGTCGAGCAGTACCTTGTGGAGCTGAGCAAGCACAAGGTCGCCCCGAAGCAGTGATCATCTTTTCCAGATGCCCTTGAGTCCGAAGCACAGGGCGGCGTTGCCGTAATGGAGGATCGGGTTCGTCATCTCGGCCTTCGATACGATTGGGTTCTTCAGCAGCAGGCGCCTGAGCTCCTCTGTCGTCTGGAAATCGGGGACTGATGTCCTGCCGTTGCCTATGGACGCGATCGAGTGGGCATCTGAGGATGCGATGCCAGGGAGCCCGACCTTCCTGGCGAGTTCACTCGCCCTCGCGTTGCTCGCCTTGCTGCATTTTGCGTTGAACGCTTCGACCGCGTCGGCGAGGCCTATGTCATCCGGTCTGAGCGCCCTTGACTCGGCTGGATGAGGCACGACCGCGAGTCCTCCCTGTGCATGGATCGCGTCTACAGCCTCGGCCCAGCGTCTTGTCAGTATCGGCTCTTCGACGAAGAGTGCGAGAAGGTCCCCTTTGTCCGTCTTGAGCTCCGCCCCGGGGACGATGAGAGGAACGCCATCGGCTACAGACCTGGCTTCCCTGCATCCGCTCCAGCTATCGTGGTCCGTCACCGCGATGGCCGCGAGCCCGAGATGTCGCGCGCGCCCGACTATCTTGGTCGGCCTCGACATCGAGTCGGGCGAATGCATCGAGTGGATGTGAAGATCGACCTCCAAAGCGGGCACCTCTCTTCGGCGTGGTCTTCTCCATCACACGGTGGAGATTCACGCCTCCAGTGGTCCCGTGAGCGAGTCGAGGCTATTAATCATTGTCCAGTCCGCCCGGGTTCCCATCAACTATTTGTCCGGGGATTCCCTTGGATGCCTTCGATGGTCAGATTCGAGCATGTGGCATCCGACGGTTCCGAGCTCGTCTTCAGGGAGCCGGTGAAGGGCGATGCGAAGGCGCTGATGTCGTTCATCAACCAGTTCGTGGACGAGCCGATGTCAGGGCTGCTCATCGACAAGA
>DUKU01000072.1:2241-6379 GCA_013329135.1 Thermoplasmata archaeon | reverse complement strand
AGCCTCCGGACCTCCCTGATGCCCATCGCGCCGAGCATCTCGAGCATCTGGTCCCTCCACGCGCCGACCATGTTGGTCACGCGGCCCTGGACCCATTCCGAGGAGGCTTTGTCGATCGAGGCTGGGCACGACGATGACGTGCACGACGGGCAGAGCCTGCAGCTGAGGGCCACCATGAGGGCGGTTTCGAGCGTCACTGCGTCAGCGCCGCACACGATCGTCTTGGGGACGTGCTCCGCGGCGGCGATGCCGCCTCCCGCTATGATCGTGACCTTGTCCCTGAGGCCCTTCGCAGTCATGGCCGTGTGGACCGCTCTGAGCGAGTCCTTAGCGTGCCTGGTCTCGCCCCTCCCCTGCTCCCGTCCGTCCTCGTCATATTCGATGTGGACCACGGGCACATCGGCATCCAGCATCTCGAGCACCGTGCCCTCGACGCCCTTCGAGGCTTGCACCCTGAGTGAAAGGACCTTGTCCGGGAACCGTTTCATGATCGTCTTGGCGGCCATCTTCCATGATGAGCCGATGCGCAGTTCGACCATGCGCGTCCTCGGGTCGAGCTCGACTGACCGGGGATCAGTGCCCTCGGACAGCACGGGAACGATCTGCGAGGGCGCGGCTTCCATGAGCTCACGTGTGATCCTGTCCACGGGCACCAGCATGAGCGTGTCAAGCGTCTTCGCAGCCATCGCGTAGCCCATCAGAGAGTTCATGCCTGCCGCGTCGAGCCTGGTCGAATCGAATATCATCGGTATCGACAGCTCTATGACGGGGGGCAGCTCAGTGGACAATCTCCCGTCGCCGTCGAACTCGAGCCAGAGCGGCCTGCGCCCGATGTCCACACTCGTGGATATGGTCTCACGGCCATGGATGCCGTCCCTCGTTGGCCTCACTATCTCAGACATGTCTGTCCACATGCCGTCGTAGTCGGGGCCCGCGAACATGCCCCTGTAGCCAGCGCCGAGCACGGGTATCTTGCCTGTATCCGCCTCGCCCCAGATCGTGCTGATCCTGAGCGGCGTCCAGATGCCGCGTCCGAGGGCCCTGTGATCAGGCCCCAGGGACATCGTGAGCGCCCTCTGAGGGCAGTCGGAGATGCACCTGAAGCAGTTCTTGCACAGGTGGCTGAGCGGGTCAGCCATCTCCCTCGGGTCCGACTCCTTCCTCTTGTGGACGCCGTATATGCAGGCCTTCTCGCACTTGCCGCAGTTGACGCAGTTCGAGGCGCGCGTGATGATGAACTTCGGGACCGGCGGGGCCGTCGACGGCACGGTCTCGATCGGTATGTGGTATCTCTCATATCGCACCTGGACCACCCCCTCCCCTGTGCTTGGGGGCGCCGATGACGAACCCGCGCTTGACGAGGGCGTCGTACTCAGGTGATGACTCCGCGAACTTGACGAAGCGCTCGATCTCCTGCACGTCCCTGCCGTGCATCTGCTCGAGCCTGCCTTCCAGCTCCTCGTAGAACGGTATCAGCTCCAACTTGGATTGGCAGACCTGTTCGCAGGCCTTGCACCTCATGCACAGGAACGTGCGGTGCGCATGCTCCTTCGTGATCTCGAAACCCGCTGCCATGGCCTTGGCCGTGAGCAGCTTTCCCCTGGCCGTGACACGCTCGTCGCCCAACGCGAGGTACGCTGGACACACGCTGACGCAGGCCCCGCACATGGCACACTCGTCTGCGGTCCTGAGGTCCGCGGGTCTGCTCTTCGGCTCCAGGTTGTCACGGGCGAATCCCGTGGCCATGTGCAGAATCGGAAGTGCGAGCGGGGACATCCACAGGATGGCCCTCAGAACCGGCCCCATCAGCTTCGGCTCCATCACGAGCCCGCTGAGCGGACCGAACCTGCCTGAAAGGTGGAAATACTTGCCTGGGTTCATGACGCCCTTGGGATCGTACTCCGCCTTCAGGCGTCGCATGGCGTCCTTGCGGCCCTTCTCCGCGACATCCGAGAACGCGTGGTTCCAGATGCCGACTGAATACGGCCTCGCGCCCATGTCGACCGCGAGCCTCGTGAGCAGGAGCGACTTGAAGGCGTCAAGCGTGAGGAGGATGGTGTTCCCCTGATCGGTCATGAAGAAGCAGAGCAGGAGCGCCTCGTCCCCCGGGAGCATGTGCACCTCGAACATAGGCGCGAGGTCCAGCTTGACCGATAGCGACGTGATGGAGGATATTACGTCCTTGAGCGACTTCTTGGCCGCGACGACCTCGAGTCCCAGCATGCCGGGGCCGAATCTGCGTATCTTCATCGGGAAGAAACGCTCGTTCCAGACATACCTCGCGAGGTACTCCGGCTCCTCCCTGAGATTCTCGGATGCGAGCAGCGAATCGAAGGCCGCTTGGGATGTCTCGTCTTCAATGTAGACGATCACCGCATCCCCGGGAGTGATCCGCGGGGCGTCCAGCATCTTGTTCGTGTAGGATACCCTTAGGGCGCTCTCGAAGAAGATGTGGACGGGCTTCACGGCAGCTGCCGCTTCCTCTGCGAACGACAGGGCGCTCGCGTGGTCCGGGAACATCACGAGGCGTGGCCTCGAACGCTCGGATATCAGCTTCACCTGGAGCGTGACCGATGTGACGACCCCCAGCTGGCCCTCGCTGCCGAAGACCAGCGGGAACTCCTTGTCCGCCTGCGTGAGCCTTACGATGCCGCTCCGTGGTGTGGCGAGCTCGAGCGAGAGCACGTTGCTCATCAAGCGGCCTCTCGAGAAGCTGTTCATGCCGATGCCGCCTGTGGCGACCCAACCTCCGACGGTGGAGAACTTGCTCGACGGACACGTCATCAGTGTGAGACCTTTCTTGCCGAGTTCGTTGTCGAGGTCCGCCCAGCGCACCCCAGTCTGGACCGTCGCAGTCCTGGCAGTCTCGTCGACACCAAGGACTTCATCCATCCGGGACACGTCGAGTACGATCCCTCCTCGGACGGGCATCGAGCCGCCGAACGGAGACGAGCCCGCGCCTCGCGGTATTATAGATGTACCAGTCTCCGACGCGAACCTGAGCACTTCGAGGACGCCCTCATCCGATTCCGCCTGAACGACCGCCTCGGGCATCGGGTCGAACAGAAGCTGCTTCAGGAAGTGCGGTATTTCTGACTGGTCCCTCGAGTAGAGCGCCCTCTCACCCGAGGATGTCACGACCCTGGCGTGCCTGAGGCCGGATTTGAGAAGGCCCTGGCGGAGAATGCCTTCGGGAGGCTCCTCCTTGGCGGGAAAAGTAGTCTGGGCAGAGCGGGAGGGTTCGGGAGAAATGGTCCGCCCTACATCAGCGCTTTCCACGTGCATCCCCCCTCAGGAACAGAAGTCCCTTCTGGCCCCTTCGTAATCGAGAGCGAAAGCGCCCTGGGATACCACAGCACGGATGTCGCGAGTGGTGCGCAGATGTACCTCAAAGGCCCCCAATGGCATCTTTCTGCTCAAACGCAAACGGCGTACGCATGGTGCATATTTAGCACTTTCCCAATGCAGAACCGCCACTGACACGGATTGAGCGGGATAGTACCCAGGTACTCCGGCACAGTGCCGGAGGGACGGTAGCGGCGAAGGTTATTAATAATGACCGGAATAAATGGGTACCCAGCACGAGTTGTGTGCCGAACGACACGGGAAAAGCCGAACAGCGCGATGTTTTTACGCCAGAAGTTTGATTTTCCGCGTAGCCGCGACGGAATGCAATTCTGCACACCAAAAAAGGAAGAATAGACATGGAAGAGAGCGTTGTAAGCGCCCCTGAAGAGGGCCAGAGCGTAGAGACGAAGATCAAGGACCTCAACCCGCAGTCCAAGAGGGTAGATGTCCTGGCCAAGTGCCTGGATGTAAGCGAGCCGAAGGACATACCCGGCCGGTTCGGCAACACGAGAAGGGTTGCCGAGGCGACATTGGCCGACGAATCGGGCTCGATCGTCATGTCCCTGTGGGACGACCAGATCGGGACCATCGCGAAGGAGGACACACTCGCTGTGAAGAACGGGTACGTGTCCCTCGTAAGAGGGCACATGCGCCTGAATGTCGGCAAGTACGGCCAGCTGTCGAAGGCCGAGAAGACCCTCGACACGACCGCGAACGAGCCGAACATGAGCGAGAAGGAGTACGAGCAGGAGCGCAGGCAGTACAGTGGCGGCGGCGGCGACCGTGGCGG
>DUKU01000072.1:0-2082 GCA_013329135.1 Thermoplasmata archaeon | reverse complement strand
CGGCGGCGACCGTGGCGGCAGGCGCGACTTCGGTAGCGGCGGACGCGAGAGAAGCGACGACCGGCCCAGCTACATGAACAAGGGCCGCAGAAGGTTCTGAGTCCAGCATCTGCTCGGACGACACAAACTCCAAAAACCCCTTCAACTGTTTTGCATCGATGATTCAGTCCAGCATCGGCTCCGTCTTGACGGACCTGACCTTGGGATTCTCGACGTCCGGACGTACGATCCTCGCGAAGATGGGATAGCCGACCGCTGACATCGCACCTATCCCTCCGAACGCGAGCCACACGAAAGCCTTGTCCGGCAGTATATCCAGGAGCCAAGTGCCGAACAGCATGCCTATGCCTCCGCCCATCGTCTGGATCAGGCCCGAGAAGCCCATGTATATCCCCCTCTTTGCCGCTGGAGCCAGGTCGGCGATTATGGCCGATACGACTGACATGAACACGATCTCGCCGAGGGTGATCACCACGATGCATGCGAGGAGCGTGTAGAATTCTGTCGCGAAGAACACGAGGGCGAAGCCTAAAGATGCCACCAGATGACCCGTGAGGAGGATCCTCGAGCGCCTATAGTTCGTCACCCTGCTGGTGACCCAGAGTTGAAATGCCACGGTCATCAGGGCGCTCACGGCGAACAGGAGGCCGAAGGCCGCTTCGTCCACCCCTAGCTCCCCGTTCGCGTAGATTGGCAGGACCGAGAGCCACTGCGAGAAGAAGAACCAGAACACCGCTGTGAGCCCGCTCAGAAGCAGGAACGGATGGTCGGATGCGACGTTCATGACCTTCCTGAAAGTGATGGTCTCGCCCGCGTCCTTGGGCTTCGTCTCACGGATGAGCACGGTGTTCATGATGCAGGCGATGGCAAGTATTACGCTCCCGAAAACGAACAGAAGGCGCATCGAATACGCGGCGACGATGATAGCACCTATGACGGGGCCGAATATGACGCCGATGTTCCAAGATATCCTGAGGGTGCTGTATGCTCTTGGCCTGTCAGGAGACGGAATGACATCGGCTATCATCGCGTTCGCGGCTGGCATGTAGAGGTATCCCACGAACGAGTCCGCGACAGCGACGATGAGCAATGCCTCGAAGCTGTCGACGAAGAAGTACAGCAGCATCGTCAATGACATCAGGCCGAGGCTGGACACGAGCACTATCTTTCGCCCGATCCTGTCCGCGAGCATTCCGCCGATGATTGTCGAGGGCATGCCCGCGACTGTGTAGCCCGCAAGCACTATCCCTATCAGTGGAAGGGCGAGCATGAGGTCGTTCAGCATGAACAGTGCCAGATAGGGGATGACCAGCCCGAACGCCATGTTCTCGACGAGGGCGCTCACTACCAGCACTTTGAACGCCCTAGGGGCTCTCCTGAGGTCTTCCAGCACCTGACTCACGCTCCTGAATCATCGTTCTCCCAGACTCACACGGGCTCGGCTACAAAGGGCAGTGGCCTGACAACCGGATGGTATAATTAACCTCGCTGTCATTCATGCCCTGGAGCGGGATAATGGCCTCGGGCCAGATAAGTATTCTCACGAAGGAAGAGATCGAGCTTGTGCATGAGAACACGCTGACGATCCTCAGCAAGCCAGGCATCAAGGTAGGAAGCGAGAAGGCTCTCAGACTCTTGGAGGACGGGGGCGCGAGAGTCGACACGAAGTCGATGCGCGCCAGCATACCCGAAGAACTGGTCAGGGAGACCATCCGGAAGATGCCGAAGGAGCTCATCTTGGGCGCGAGGGACCCGAAGAGGAGTATGAGGGCGCCCAGGCAAGGGCCGCCGTTCATGGCGACCAACGGCACCGCGATCTACATGACAGACCTGGAGACGGGTGAGAGGCGACCGACCCAAGGCAAGGACCTGCTGGATTTCATGACTTTGTGCGACGCGACCGACGGGCTGGACTATGTCTGGCCGGTAGTGACCGCGCACGACGGGCCCGAGCACGCGCACGGCCTGAACGAACTTGTCATCTCGATGAAGGGGACGACCAAACACATCCAGGGAGAGGCGATGTCCGCCGAAGAGGCAAGGGACATGGTGAAGGTCGCAGCACTCGTTGCTGGAGGAGAG
>DUKU01000188.1:2241-3462 GCA_013329135.1 Thermoplasmata archaeon | reverse complement strand
GTCAAGTACTCCAGGGTCGTGATTGACTCGCTGACATCCTTGAAACGCCTCTCTGGGGAAGGAGAGGACAATGACTCGGGCATAATGTCGCTCCTGAGGTTCCTCTCGGAGGCGAACGTGACGAGCCTGATCGTGACGGACCTGCCCGACCCTACGACCCTCGAGCCGGAGATGTTCCTGTCGAGAGGCATCATCAAGTTCCACAGGCTCATGGTCGCGTCGAAGACAGAGCGCTGCGTCTCCGTGGAGAAGTTCAGAGGCTCCGCGCACGACTCCCTGCCCAGACCCCTGATCATCACCAAGTCCGGGGTGGCTGTGGACGCGGACAAGAAGGTGGGGAAACCCATCTTGAGGATGTTCCAGGCGGTCCCCATTGACTTCAGCTGAGCGCATCGCAGGTTATTTAGGCGCGACTGCGTTGCGGTCTCCGCCATGAAGAAGAAGTGCGGGTTGCCCGTGGTCGAGGTCGGCGGAAAGCCCTTTGACATGGGCAAGCAGGCCGGCAGCAAGTGCGCGAGGCAGGGGAAGGCTTACAGGACGTCTATCGCTGAGAGCATCAAGCATTCTACGGGCATGTCCTGGGAGAAGGCGGTCAGGAGGGCGAAGCTGTACCTGCCCCATGCAGAGGCGTTCTATCCCGATTTCATCGAGGAGATCCGGGGCTATTCCGAGGGCGCGAAGATGCCGTTCGAGGATGCTTTCACGCTCTGCTGCCACGAACTTCTATCTCCCAGCGGTTTCCGAGGATGTACAGACGTGGCCGTCAATGGCGATGTGACGCTCGAAGGAGATGTCCTCATAGGTCACAATGAAGATTGGTCGGCGAACGAGCTCGGCACTGTGGTGCTCCTCCACGCGAAGCCCGCCAAGAAGCCCGAGTTCGTGACGACATCCTACGCGGGGCTGTTGCCCTCGTCTGGGATGAACAGTGCAGGCCTGAGCCTCACGGGTAACGCCCTCAACCCGAACGATGTCAGGATAGGCATACCGAAGGTCTTCCCCGTGCGGAAGGTCCTTGAGTGCAGACGGATAGGCGAGGCGCTCGAGGCCGCGATGCCAGAGGGGAGGGCGTCAAGCTACAACAACATATGCTCGGACAGCAGCGGAGAGATATACTCCCTCGAAGGGTCTGCCACCGACTGCGCCATCATATACGCTCACGGAGGCTATCTCGTCCACACGAACCATTACACGGAGGACAAGATGCGCAGGTTCGAGCAG
>DUKU01000188.1:0-2209 GCA_013329135.1 Thermoplasmata archaeon | reverse complement strand
TCGAGGACCAGTTGGGACAGGTCACGGTCGATTCGATCACATCCATATTCAAGGACCATGTGAACCGGCCGGGGTCGATATGCAGGCACGCGGACCCGAAGGATCACCCGCTGGACGTCTCCGAGACGATATTCTCCGTCGTGTTCGACCTCACGCGACTGCGCGCGCACGTATGCAGTGGGAAGCCCTGCACGGGATGCTACGAGACATTCCAACTGGGCGATTGACCCAGACGAACCATCATGGAAACCATTTTATCCCAATCACCGTATCACGCATGAGCCACATGGGCCCATAGCTTAGGTTGGCTGGAGCACCCGGCTGATAACCGGGAGGTCACCGGTTCAAATCCGGTTGGGCCCACTCAAACCCCTGGACTGACTCAAGTCAGGAACAGCTGCTTCTGATGCCTGCATGCGGACACGCGTTCTCGTCATTGATTCCTGCCATCCAGAGAGGGGTTCCGCAGGGGCGGGTGCAAGAGAACTGAGATATAGGGGAGAATCGTTTTCCAGAACCAGGGAGATGGAGTGGTGCGCGCGAACAGAGGCCACTGGCGGTCATTCTTGTTGGTTGTCGTCATATGCATAGCGATGGTCGTGGTGTGGGGTTTCTCCTCATGGACGATCAGCCCGGTGTCCGGCTTCGGGACGGGAGAGGCGGGAACCTCAGACGACGGGGCGATGACGTTCGCGACGTATGAGCTGGATGCAGGCGACACCATCTACTATGAATACGAGGCAAGCGAGGCGTGCTGGTTCATCATCCGTACCTTCGACGATACCGACCCGTTCAACATAATAGTCGATGAGAGACTCAATCTTTCAGGGACTCAGAACGCCGGCTCGTTTGAGTGCCCAGTCGATGGACAGTACTCTCTGTCGGTGACTTTCTTAGGAACCCCTCCGGAGGGGATGGCCACAATAGACTACTACACGCAAGCTCTCAATGAGCACTCCATCCTAGTGGTGACTGCGACCACGACTCTACTGATAGCCCTGACGGTCCTGCTAGCTTACTTGGCCTACAGCGACCACAGGTGTGGCTACAGGGGGGGGGTTCTGTACATGGGACTGGGCGTTGCAGGCGGAGCCATGTCGGCCGCATTATTGGTCACCTTCTACCTGAACCCGACGATTGACTTCGGAGAGGGTGCCTTCGAACTGTTGTCCATGCTCCCCGGTTCTCTCTTCGGGCTGTGTTTCTGGGTCGGGTTATTCACCGTCCTGAGAGAGGAAGAGGGGGACGATGTGATCTGGGTAAGGGGTGTCGCGGTGTCGTTGGTCAAGTTGACTGCAATTATCTTCGCGACTTTGGTAGTGTTCTTCATACTGACCCTGATATACGTGATGAACTAATGCGACAGGAGATGGAAGGAGGTCAAACGCCCCATCCTGTGTCTTGCCTCATCCCGCAGCCGGCGGGGACAGGGGTGTGTGATAGGTCCGGTGACGCATGTCCTTCCGTCTGCCGCCTACGGCAGCGGCACGGGGCGGAAGGGCTCATGCGTCCGTGACGCGACTCATTTTCGAGACGCGTCGGTCTTGCCGGTGTCCCTGGCACGCTCGGACGGCGCCGGTGCGTCCTTCTTACCGTCCAGCAGCCCCTTCGCCACTGCCTGCGCCAGCCAGGTCGAGAGCAGCGATGTCGCCCCCTGGTCGCCGCCTGCGGCCGATATCAGGATGTCCGGCGTGATCTTCACCCCGTTCACGCCGACCTCGTCCATCAACTTGATCGCGGCCGTCGCC
The DNA here is from genome assembly GCA_013329135.1 of Thermoplasmata archaeon. Taxonomy (GTDB): domain Archaea; phylum Thermoplasmatota; class Thermoplasmata; order UBA10834; family UBA10834; genus UBA9653; species UBA9653 sp9653u. Next base: position 461 of record DUKU01000188.1, on the reverse strand, counting down.
GTCGGTCCGAGGACCTGAGCCTGCGCGTTGTAGGCATCCGCTATGCCCTTCCCTACCTCACGTTGCTCGTACGCCTTCCCGTCCGCGATCGTCTTAATCTGGTACGATGTGCCGTCCCCGATCTGCTTCAGCCTGTACGCATCCGCCTCGGACAGCGCTTGGACCTTGTACTTCTCTCCGTCCGCCGTGATCTTGTTCAGGTCTCTGTCGCCCGCCGCGAGCTTCCTCTTCGCCTCTGCCTTGTGGTCCTCGATCTGTATCGACAACATGGCTGCGACGACCTCGGGCTGCTTGTCCGCGTTGGCGGCCTTGGACTGGACATCGATCCGCTCCTCCTGCGCGAGCGCTTCCTGCTGGTACTGCGCCTGCTGCTGAAGCGCGATCTCCCTCTTGGTCTGGGTATCGAGCAGTGCCTGGTCGACCTTGATGTAGGCGATGAGGAGGTTCTGGGCCTCGACATG
>DUKU01000019.1:20536-24474 GCA_013329135.1 Thermoplasmata archaeon | reverse complement strand
GGCCCCTGAGCTTCTTGTACTCCGCCCAGAGGACCCTCTTGTACTCCTCGCGGACAGAGGACGGCACGTAGTTCCGCGCCCTGAGCTCGTTCATCAGGACCTCCTTGATCTCTTCGTCGGGGAGGTCCATGCGCTGGAGCGCTGCCTCCATGATCTCGTCGAGCCCGGCGATGCCAACTTCGGTTCCCCCGATCCCCAATGATGTGGGCGGGGGCTTCCTGTAGCAGTCAGAGAGCCACGTCAACAGGTCCCCACCTGTGGTTCTCGCTGGGACCGGATGGAGCATCATCCGTTTCAAATCTCCGGTCGACGGCCACGCTCGGCGAAGATCTCGGAAACAGCCACCCGTCGCTTCATCAGTGGCGTCTGGCCCTTTCACTGATGGATGAGAGGGCGACGAGGGCTGCCCAGAAGAAAGCCGCGTAGATGAGGAGCACGGCCACGGGGGCTAGAAGCCAGTACTTGAGCTCGCCGGACCTTCGTCTCACATCATCGTTTCTAAAGGTCTGCTCCGTCGCCATCCTCTGTGACACAAGGGTCCACCGATTGGTCATCGAACCACCATGTTCTCATTCTCCCAAGGGGCTTTATACATATGGTAGGCAGCCCGCGCGCTGCGTCGGCGCGGGTCCTGCGTCACTCCGACGGCGGTCCTGTCGGCGGCGTGTTCACAAGTGGTTTGGAGGAAGGGGTTGCGGCCGAGGCCCGGACGGATACACTCGACCCGCGCACAAGAATGCCCCGACATCGGGCGACTGACAGTATCAGAATCGTCCACGTAACACCGCTTTTTCGGCTTGTTCCCGAAGGACTCCAAGGCGACGGGATACGGACAGCCGACCGGCGGAAACCATCGCATGCGTGGAATGAGGAGACGAGTATCGCTGTGTGAAACCGATTTCATGCGACTGACCAAGTGGTATTTCAGCGCTACGGCCTGGCACTAGTCCGTGTAATGGAAGCGCGACTAGGATTGGGGGAGACAAAGAATGAGTGCAAAGAGAATATCAGCCGTGGCTATTGCCGTGCTGTTCGGAGTGACATCGTTCGCGTGTCTGATCGTCGCTGAGGATGACGGTGTGCCGTTGATGATAACGGCGCCCGCCGGCGATGATCCGATCTCGTGCGCGGTGTTCTTCGCGGACAACATGGTGTATGCGCCACAATGGCGTGTGGACAACTATGTGCGGATAGAGACGATGGTCCTCGACATGACCGATTACGCGTCATCGAGGGAGATACTGAGGACGGACACGGACCTGTACCCTGAGATATACGCCGATGGTCTCAAGCAGCAGGCTGCGATCCTCGCCGACTCGAGCAGTGTGCTTCCGTTGACGAAGATGGTCTCCGTTTCGTATATCGAGGTCACAGTCACGTCGGACGTGCTCGAAGAGCCGATCATGTTCGCGGCCGGCTGGGACCCCGTGACGGGGGCGAAGGTCATCACGGTCAATGGATTCGGCCGTGAGGTGAACAAGGCCGGGCATCTGATATACGGCACGCTTTGGGACACGACGGGCCTCGATGAGGGCGTGTACACGACCGAGGTCAGGCTAGGTCGGGCGGTTGAGACGTTTGTCGGCTCAGGTATCTGGGTCGGAGACCTCGGCGAGTGGTACAGCGTCGACTACTCCATAGGCCACCTCTACGATCCTGAGGGCGAGGAGGGAGAGTTCCTCACGCCTGATAACCCGTACTCGGACCTCGTGGCGTACGACCACATCGACTACACCACCTACAAGATAGGCGCAGGCGGCGTCGATGGGGACTTCGCTTGGGTCGAGCTCGGCCCGCTGATCGGGCAGGGCACGGGCGGAGGCAACGGCGGCGACAGCGGTGGCAACGGTGGCGACGGCGGCGGAAACGGCGGTGGCAACGGGAACGGCGGAAAGCTGTCCCGGAACCGCGGCAAGTAGTCGGACCGAGATCTGTGCGGACATCGGGACCGGACGCGACCCCAAACTCCTTCCCTTCTTTTCATCCGTGATTAGAGAGTCGCGCGGGATAGGCGAGCGATGCGTCTCCGCCTGTTCGTCCTCTAGCAAGTTCGTCACCAGATTGATATCGTCTTGGGAGATTACATCGTCAGTTGGCCGTCGCGCAGTGGTGCCGGCCGCGTGTAGGCGTGTGGGCAGACGTAGATGGAGGATATGGCATGGTGGAAGGGACCCGCTGGTTTCGCGACGCGGCGCGCCGTTCGCGCCTGCAGAGTCATGACGACTCGCCCACATCGAAGGGCCGGTCCCGGTCGGCCGTGCTGGCGTGCGCGCTCAGTGCGCTCGCGGTGAACCTCTTCGGCGTGGCCGGCTGGGTCCTCGGCTGGGACTTCGTCACGAGTGCCGACCCTGGCAACTATCCTATCGCGCCGAGTGCGGCCGCCGTCGGCACGGTACTCTCGATCTCCCTCCTGCTTGGTCTGTTAGAGTCGCCGACACGAGGCACCAGGATCGGGTCCGCGTCGCTCCTCGTCCTCGCCCTCGTGATACTCCTGTCGGCTCTCTCTCAGGGTTTCATCAAGATAGGCTTTGACCTCGAGGCGCTCATCTCTCCAGACGACCTCACCTATGAGGGTGTCGACCTCACGCACATGTCCCCGGTCGCGAGCGTATCGTACCTCGCCATCGCTGTGGCGGTCGCGGCGTCATCCATCGGCATGCTTGCCGGTAAGAGGCTGTTACGACGCGCGCTGTCGTGGGTCCTGTTCGGTGTGGTGTGTCTCAGCTTGGCTATGCTTGTGGGGTACGCGTACGACGCCCCATTGTTGTACGGAGGATCATTCAGACCGATAGCGCTGGGCGCCGCGCTGTCCGTGTGCCTGCTCGGCTTCGCGGCCACGCAGTTCTTCAGAGAACAGTATCCCCATAAGGCCTTCGTCGGGCCATCCGTCAGGGCGATGCTCCTGCGCACATTCGTTCCACTGTCGGTCGCCATCGTCCTCGTGGATGGATGGCTGTTCACGATGGCAATCAGGAGCGACGTCAGCCCGACCATCTTCGCGGGTTTGGTCGCCCTCGGGTCCGCGGCGGTCGTCGGGATGCTTGTCGACATGTATTCCCAGCGCATAAGCAGGCGTATCGAGAGCGCGGAATCCGCGAGGAACGGCGCCCTCTCGTCGCTGAAGCTTGCGAACAAGAAACTCGGGATACTCGGCAGCGTCACCCGCCACGACCTGCTGAACCAGCTCACGGTCATGTCAGGCTGGGTGGAGGTCGCGAAGGATTCCTGCAAGGACGATGCCACGATGAGATCTCTCGAAAAGGCATGTGCGGCCGTGATATCCACGCGCTCGCAGATAGACTTCATGGCTGAGTACGAATCCCTGGGGTCCAAAGAGCCCGAGTGGCTCGATCTGAGACACCAGGTGATGGACGGCTCCATCGGCCTGAATCTCTCGCGCGTGCGCCTGTCGGTCGAAGTGGCAGGGTGGGAGATATATGCGGACCGTATGCTCAACAAGGTGTTCAGGAACCTGGTCAGCAACTCGTTCATGCACGGGGGTGATGTGCACGCGATAACGGTCCGTGCGGACGTCAGTGACGGTTCACTACGGATCGTATACGAGGACGATGGTGGGGGCGTGCCCGCCGCCGACAAGGAGAGGATCTTCGAGCGCGGGTTCGGGAAGCACACAGGTTACGGGCTGTACCTCTCGAAGGAGATCCTCTCGATCACTGGTATCAGCATCTCGGAGACCGGCGTTCCTGGAAAGGGGGCTAGGTTCGAGATGACGGTCCCTGAGGGACATCACAGGAAGCAGCTGGACGGAACCATGGATGAACCCCGGCACGACTGATGTCCATCGGTCGGGCGCTCCACGAGGACCCGTACGCGTCGTCAGGCTCTGGGGAGGGATGGCTGGGCGTCATCAACGAGGCAATCTCCTGGTTCAGGAGGAACAGGTTCCACATCATCGTTGGCTATACCGGGGACAAGGC